>NZ_BAAKGN010000038.1:0-167178 GCF_059704265.1 Secundilactobacillus sp. MJ173 | reverse complement strand
AACCCTGATTTACCACAAATAGTTGCGCAAACACAGGACCAAATAGTGGTCATTCCGTTAGCTGCAAAAAATACTGCTTCAAGCGGACCAGCCATAGCTGCCACAACCACAACGATCAACTATGAAACCCCAGATGGTAAAACACAAGGAAGTGCTCAGTTAGTAGGCACCCCTGGTACACCATTTGATCGGTATCGAGTCTTGGAATCCGTCCCAGCTGGTTGGCAACTGGCCGTTCCAGTTAGTGACTTACCATTAATTGTGGCTCAAGCCGAAAATCAAACAGTCATTATTCCGTTAGTTGCGAAAACCACTGCGTCAGCTGGACCAGCTGAAGTTGCCACTACGACGATAATCAACTATGAAACTTCAGATGGCGTTGTACGTGGCAGTGCGACGTTAATTGGTAATCCAGGAATGTCATTTAATCGGTATCAGATTTTGGAATATGTTCCCACTGGCTGGCAGTTGGCCATTCCAATCAGTGAATTACCGCTGATTATAGCCCAAGCTACCAATCAAACGGTGGTCATCCCGTTAGTTGCTCAAGATGATACAGTAATGCCACCAGCACAACCTGGACATGGTAATGATGGTGGATCTACTACAACTACTGGCCAATCAAATGGTCAAGTCCCAACTGATCCAGAGCAACCCAACTCATCAACTGATAATGGTGGTGCAGTGACACCACATACGCGACCGTCTACTTCAACGAGTGACTCGCAAGCAGGTCAAGGTTCGGCAGGGGAACGGTCCTCAGTAACTGCAGTGACTGGTCTACACGAAGATAGTAATAGTGGTCGGGCAGTTGAAGTTGAGAGAACGGTCCAAACAGCGCGGTTAACACCGTCTAAGCATCAAACAGATCCATCTAAGGCGCAACTACCACAAACTGATGAAGCGTCTTCAGTAAAACCAACGATCCTTGGTGCCATATTGCTAAGCATTCTTGGTTGGTTTGGTCTTGCACGTCGGAAACACGAAAAAGATTAATCAATAACTTAAATAGCAGCGCAAAAACGCCTTCGCAGGTCTAAGCTTGCGAAGGCGTTTTATATGGATTAAGTTAACAATTATTTTTCAGTCTTAAATGAACGCGTCGTCAGCGCGATAATAAACGCGATGACAGCTAAAGCAAGTGGTAAGTAGATAGCGACGTGCACACCGGCGGTAAAGGCACCCTGAGCGCCTAAATGGCTGGCTGCTTGGCCGATACCTAGCAGACTGGTTGCTAAAGCAGTTGAAATCGCACCAACAATTTGTTGCATGGTGTTCATGATGGTACTGCCATCACCAGATGTAGGACCAGCTAAAGCGTTTAAAGCATGGGTTTGAGCTGGTGACATTGCTAGAGGACAGCCAATCATTAAGATGATGTGGGCAGCAATGACAAACATCACAGCGGTATGAGCACCAGTTGTTAGTAACATGATGCTACCGATGATCGCAATCAGAAAGCCCAACCGAGTTAACCACTTAGCACCGAAGTTATCAAATAAACGACCTGAAACGGCAGAAACTAAGGCGTTAACAACACCACCAGGTAACATGATAATACCGGTCATGGCAACGGGGAGTAACAATCCCTTTTGCATGTACATTGGTAAAATATACATGGCAGAAAGGATAATCCCGAAGTCTAACATCACCATTAAAGCACCAGCCCGAAAGGCAGGAATGGCAAAAATTTTCAGGTTTAAAATCGGTGCATCAATATGAACCTGACGGTAGGCGTAAGCGGCTAACACGATGATACCGAACAATAATAAGCCTAAAACAAGTGGTGAACCCCAGCCGTGTGAACTTGCGAAGCTAACCGCGGTAACAACACTGGCAAAGCCAACAACACTGGTCAAAATAGATAAGACATCAATTTTAGGCTTCGTTAATTGACCGACATTTTCCAGTGAAGTCAAAGCAAAAATCAAGGCAATGACTAAGAAAGGTACAAATGCCCAGAAAATCCAGTGCCAAGAAAGCTTGGCTAAGATCAAACCGGTCAAAGTAGGCCCAATGGCTGGCGCGAACATGATAACCATGGCGCAGGCCCCCATAGCGGCCCCAATTTTAGCTGGTGAGAAGACTTGCATAGCAACCGTAAACATTAATGGCAGGATTAAACCAGTAGCGATACCTTGAATCATTCGTCCGAATAATAAAATTGGAAAACTTGGTGCTAATGCTGCAATAATGGCACCTACAAGAAAATCTGATAAACCAAAAATAACAACTTGCCGAGTGGTGAACCACTTGGTAATTAAACTGTTAAGTGGCAATACAACCCCGATGACTAACATGTAACCAGTGACTAACCATTGTGCAGTTGCGGTGGTAATCCCTAGACTAGCCATTAGACTTGGTAATGCAATATTTAACGACGTTTCACTAAACATACCAACAAAGGCACCGACTAGCATACTAACCATTGCTAGTGCGGGGTGCTTAACGGTAACTCGTGGCCGAGAAGAGGCCATTGTTGCTTGTTGTTCCATTGAATAAATTCCTCGCTTTCAGAAAACTTTTTTGCACAGTGGGTTACACTACCAGAAAAAAGTCGGCTTCGTAAGTTTTTTTTTTATAAAATGGTAAAGTTTTTTTGAATGACTGTTAAACGTCGAGCTCAGATGACGCTTTTACTTCCACAAGACTGATGGTCACAACTAGCTTTCATTTGTGCTAAAATATAACTACTATTATCATCGACAAAGCAGGGGAGTCTGAAGATGAACGGTTTATTTTCAAGGTCTAATTTACCCGAGTTCTTAAGGAATAGACGACTGCGCGGTCTGGCATTATTTATGACCGCACTGTCGATTGCAGGAATTGTTCTGGCTTTTTTGTTCTCATGGATTTTAGGGATATTGGCTTTAGTAGCGGTGGTTACTAGCTTGGTGTTCTCCTTTAATACCATGAATGAGATTAGTGCCGATATGAACCGCTATATTGCGGATCTGTCTTTTCGAATTAATCGTGGCGAACAAGAGGCATTGATCGATATGCCCGTTGGTGTCATGATTTTTGGTGACAACGACGCCATCGAATGGGTTAATCCGTACTTGCAGCAATACTTCGGTGATCAAGCGGTCTTGAGTAAGCGGATGAGAGACGTTGATCCGGAACTGGAAAAGTTGATTCAAGACCACGTCAACGATAAGCAACCACAAACCGTCACTTGGCGAGACCGCCAATTTTCATTTTTAGTTCAAAAGGATTTCCGTGCGGTCTATATGACCGAGGTCACGTACTATACGCAAATTGAACAACGGTATGAAAACGAACGGATTGCCATTGGTCAGGTCTTTTTGGATAACTACATCGAAGTAACGCAGTCCATGACCGATCAAGAAATCTCTAATCTGAGAAATTACGTGACCAATGAACTCTCTGTTTGGGCGCAGCGTTTTGGGATGTATCTCAAACGGCTGGACGATGACCATTACCTCGTATTTATGTATGCACAAGCGATGAAGGCAGTTGAAAAGGATAAGTTCAGTATTTTGGATATTATTCGCGAAAGTACGTCTAAGCAAAATTTCCCGCTGACGTTAAGTATCGGTATCGCTTATGGTGGTGCTGATCTAAATAAATTGGCTGACCAAGCACAGAGTAACCTTGATTTGGCGCTTGGCCGTGGCGGTGACCAAGTGGTTGTACGTGCTCAAGATGAAGAAGCGCGTTTCTACGGCGGTAAAACCAATCCAATGGAAAAGCGGACGCGGGTTCGTGCGCGGATGATCTCACAGGCCTTACAGGAGTTGATGAACCAATCGGATGCCATCTTCGTTCAAGGTCATCAACAGCCTGACATGGACTCCATCGGTGCTTGCATGGGAATTCGGCGGATCGCTCAGATGAACCAGAAGGACTGTTACATTATCTTGGATCGCAGTGATGTGCACAGCGATGTGCAGCGACTGCTTGATGCGATCAAAGACTACCCTGAAATTAACGATGCCATTATTACGCCTGAAGAAGCGTTGGCTAAAATAACGAAGCAAAGTATGCTAGTGATGGTCGATCATTCTAAGCCGTCGCTTTCAATCTCCCCTGAGTTGTATCACCAAATGGAAAATCGTGTCATGATTATTGATCATCATCGCCGGGGTGAAGAATTCCCCGAAAATCCAATGTTAGTCTACATTGAACCGTATGCTAGTTCGACGTGTGAACTCATTACGGAAATGTTTGAGTATCAATCTCAAAAATCCGAACCTATCAATAAGCTTGAAGCAACGGCTATGCTGACGGGGATCTTTATCGATACGAAGTCCTTCTCGTTGCGTACTGGGTCACGAACCTTTGACGCAGCTAGTTACTTACGTTCAGCAGGTGCTGATTCGGTTCAAATGCAGCATTTTATGAAAGAAAACGTCGATAGTTATCTGCAACGGAATCACTTGATTGAACTGGTCACCTTCGTCCAAGAAGATTTGGCAATCATTGCGGGTGAAGAAGATGAAGTTTACGACTCTGTAACGGCTGCTCAAGCGGCGGATGATTTACTGAATATGTCTGGTGTGGACGCCTCATTTGTCATTACTAAGCGAGATGATGGCCGAATTGGGATTTCCGCTCGTAGTATGGGCGAAATTAACGTGCAAGTTATCATGGAAAAGATGGGCGGTGGCGGTCACCTATCCAGTGGGGCTACGCAAATCGCTGATAGCACTGTGGCTGAAGTTAAAGATCAGCTGGTAGCGATTTTGAATAGTCAAGAGGATGGGGTAGCAACACCGGCTTCGTAAATAGTGTTAAAAAGGTCAAAAAATCGCGATATCGAGGTTAAAACGGGTCGCAATCTATGGTAAAGTTGTTTAATGAGAGCTCCCAATTTGGGATCGATAAAGTCTTGGCATTTCGATATTGATCGAGGTGTCAGATAAGGAGGACTTATTGTGAAAGTTATTTTTTTGCAAGATGTTCGCGGCAAAGGTAAGCGCGGCGAAATTAAGAACGTTCCAGATGGCTATGCCCAAAACTTTTTAATCAAGCAAGGGAAGGCAAAGGCTGCAACGGCCAATGCAATAAGTCAGCTTAAGGGACAGCAAAAAGCTGAAGCTAAACGCGAAGAAGAAGAACGACAAGAAGCTGTGTCCGTTAAAAAAGTCTTGGAAGATGACAAGACGATTGTTCAATTAACGGCTAAAGCGGGGACTGATGGCCGACTGTTTGGGTCAATTCCTAGCAAACAAATTGCGCAGGCATTGGAAAAGCAGTATGGTATCAAATTGGATAAGCGAAAGATTGAATTACGCGAACCAATTAAAGTGATGGGCTTTGTCAACGTGCCTGTTAAATTACATCAAGATGTGACCGGCCGTATTCGGGTTCACATTTCAGAAAAGTAATTTGAAGTTCATTTTCTAAGGGTCGTCGGCAAATTGCGTTTGCCCCGACCCTTTCGTTTATCACAGCGGGGAGTAATGAATAATGAGTGAAGGGTTGAGAGATCAAACACCACCTCAAAATATTGAGGCGGAAAAAGCGGTACTTGGGGCCATCTTTTTAAACGGCGATGCCCTAGTCGACGCAATGGAACAACTGACCGCAGATGATTTCTATCGTCGTGCGCATGGGTTGATTTTCCAGACAATGGTTAACTTAAACGACCAGGATGAAGCCATTGATGTGGTGACGGTGTCGGATGAGTTAAAACGGCTCAACCAGCTTGAAGATATCGGCGGTATGCCATATATTGCTGAACTAGCGGCGTCTGTCCCAACGGCAGCTAACGTTGGCTACTATGCCAAAATCGTGGCTCAGAAGGCTGTTTTGCGGCGCTTGATCCAGACGGCCACTAAGATCGTCACGGATAGCTATTCGGAAGACGCACCCGTGGATGAGCTGCTTGATCAAGCTGAACAGTCCATCATGAACGTTAATGAGTCCCGAAATCAAGCTGGATTTAAAGCGATTAAAGACGTTTTGAATTCCACTTTTGAAGAGATTGATCGTTTATCACAACAAGGGGATACTGTGACCGGATTATCGACCGGGTACCCTGACTTGGATAAAATGACAACTGGGCTTCATGATGATGAGCTTATGATTTTAGCTGCCCGGCCAGCGGTTGGTAAAACGGCTTTTGCGTTAAATATCGCTCAGAACGTTGGGACTAAAACCGATAAGGCAGTGGCTATTTTTAGTCTAGAAATGAGTGCTGAGTCGCTGGTTAGTCGGATGTTGTGCGCAGAGGGCAGTATCAACGCCAATCATTTGCGAACCGGCCAGCTTGAGGAAGGCGAATGGCGGAATTTAATTGTTGCCATGGGGAGTCTGTCAAAAGCGAAGATCTTCATTGACGATACAGCCGGAATTAAAATGTCAGAGATTCGGGCAAAATGCCGTCGATTAGACAAAGAGCAGAATGGTAACTTAGGTTTAGTCGTGGTTGATTACCTACAATTGGTTGAAAGTACCGGGGCTGAAAACCGGCAGCAAGAAGTTTCTGCAATTTCACGGCAGCTTAAAAAACTGGCCAAGGAATTGCATGTGCCAGTAATTGCCTTGTCGCAACTGTCTCGTGGCGTGGAACAACGTCAGGATAAGCGGCCAGTTCTGTCAGATATTCGTGAATCTGGGTCTATTGAACAAGATGCGGATATTGTGTCATTTCTGTACCGTGACGATTATTACGAACGGGATGATGACGACGATGATGGTGGTAATGGCGGCGACAGCAACGACGGGGAACAAGATGTCGGTGAGGTCGAAGTCATTATTGAAAAAAACCGTTCAGGTCCACGGGGAACGGTCAAGCTGCTGTTTGTGAAGTCGTACAATAAGTTTTCGTCTATAGCGTATGGGGCGGAACCAAATTAAGGTGCGAAGGCAGACGGTTAGAGAGCGAAAGATAAGGGCAAGGAAATAGAAACCCTGGGTTTGGGGTTTGTATTTCCTTGCCCTTATCTACAGCTCTCTGTCTGCTGTAGCCCGATTCGGCGATGTAGCATAACGAACAATCCCGAACTTGGATTTGTGTCTTGGTGCCCTTATGTGCAAGTTTCTGCCTTGTTATAGCCCGATTAGGCTATGTAGGAGAACGACACCTTGACACACTTCACCATCCATGCGATACTATCAAACGGTGCCAAACCATGGCGGGATTCCAAAGATCGGCGCATTCGTGCGTTCAGAAGGTCGGCGGGCCTGCCTTTTCTTATGTTTTTAAATATGATCCAGCTATTGATTGTGATGGCTGGATTTTTTTGTGGTTCGGGGAATGTTATTTTGCTGAAATGTGTTCAAGCGGGCAGAGACTTGCATGTAGGGCGGTTTAGTAGGTATTCGACTTAAAGCCCAAGTCCAATACCTACTAAACCGCCCTACACTCCAGTCTCTAAGCGCCCGCTTTTACACTCTACAAAAAAAGCCCCACCACATTAGGGGTTGTGGTGAGGTCGAGGGGAGTGATAGCGTTTCATCTTGGTTTATCCTGATTTTGGGGAGGAGGAAAAATCAACAACCGTTATCTGTTTTAAAAGGGAAGTCAACTAATCTTTCATTGACTATGCTTAAATCATAGATAATAAATGTGACAGAAATATGAAGTTTTCCATGCTACTTTCTAAAGGAATCGTTAAGGAAAAGTAAAGTGTTCTGGATGCAGGCAGTAAACAGAATAAATACCTATTTGCATATAATAGTAACTTAAATTGTGAAATACTCGTCACTAAAGTAACGAGCTTCTAGGAACACCGCTGACTTACGTATCATTCAGTGAATGGTACGCAGCGGTTACGGCTATTAACTAAGGGCTGTTCCAGCCCAGTTGGTCATTTGGCTACGCTGTCGCTTTTAGAATATTCGTTGCGGCATTGATATCACGATCATGATTGCTGCCGCAGTTAGGACAGGTCCACTGCCTAATCTCTAAAGTGTGCTTGCCGTCATCATAGCCACAGTTTGAACAGAGCTGAGAAGTCTTTCGTGGATTAACAGTGACCAGCTGTTTACCATACCAAGCACACTTGTATTCCAGCATTAGACGTAGCTTTCGCCAGGATTGATTGGCGATTACTCGGGCGAGGTGGTGATTTTTTAGAAGGTTTTTGGTTTTCAAATCTTCAATCTTAATCACATCGTATTGTTCAACCAGTTCTTTGGTGATGCTGTGCAGATAATTATCCCGTTGATTGGCAATCTTTTCACTGTATTTAGCTACCATGTGTTTGGCTTTCAAGTAGTTTTTGAAATCATTTAATGTTCTGGGTTCTGGAACCTGGTTATGCTTGTCCCAAGCAATCTCCTTTTCGGCTTGACGTCTCCGGCGAGCTAAGCGTTTCTCCCAGTAATGCTGCTTTTTGCTGAGCCGTTTATCAAACCGAATCGTGGGGTATTTAACACCAGCAGAAGTGATCATCAGGTCAGCAACGCCCATGTCAATGCCAATAACTTTGGAGGTTTGGGGTAATTCTTTAATGTCGGTATCCACCAGCACGTTGGCATAGAATTTACCAGTTGCTGAAAGTCGAATCGTTACAGCCTTGATTTTTCCGACTGGTAATCTACCGGCTCTAAAAATCACCTTTCCTAGCTTCGGTAATTGAATGTGGTGCCTATCAACTACCTTAATATTCTGATTGACTGATTTGCACTGATAGCTTTGCTTGGGGTATTTACGTGACTTAAACTTGGGAAAACCATGCTGCTTTTTGAAGAACTGCTTAAAAGCTTCAATTAAGTCGTGATTAGTCACTTGTAAACTAGTGCTTTCAGCGTCCTTCAACCAAGGATATTCAGTCTTTAGCGCCGGCAACAAGTTATTCAACGCGAAAGCATTTAAAAACTTGGCTTCAGGATTATTCTGATGGCGCGTCATCAGCATGTTGAGCATTTGATTCCAAACAAACCGATTACAGCCAAAATTCAGTTTGATTTTCAGCTGCTGATCCTGATTAGGATACAGCCGTAATTTAATCCCTTGATAGGTCATTGGGCTTCACCTCCTTACTCACAATATTTTAGCATATGTTATGATATGAATGAATACGATCACTAATATTCAGACATTAGGAGGTAACCGTATGATTAAATACGAACGGACAAATGTGTATGATTTTACTTTTCACTTAGTGTGGGTGACGAAGTATCGCAAGTCAATTTTTACGACTGAAGAGCGGATTACTGCTATGAAAGCTATCTTGGTGGAAATTGCCGAACGTCATTCAGTTGATATCACCGATATGCAAATCATGCCAGACCATGTACAGATGACCATTAGCTTCCCACCTAAGCTGACGCCTTCCTCAATCGTGAAGGCCTTCAAAGGCGGGGCAGCTAAACAGTGGTTCATTCAATTCCCCGAAACTAAACAATTACTTTGGAATGGCCATCTCTGGTCACCAAGTTTCTTTATGAGTACGCTCGGTAATGTTTCCGAAGAAGTTGTCAGTCAATATATCGATTCAAAGCTAGACCAATACAATGGTGGCCGTCCGAGACGTTGATTCATATCGGCATTAAAATACCGAGTTTTCTCAACTGACGGCACTTTATAAAAATTCAATTATTAAGTAAATACGCATGTTTAATGGCAGTCACGTACTTAATTTTAAAAAGATGGTTGCAAGCAAAGAATAAGAAGCAGATAATAAAAATGCTACATAATCTAATCTAATTTTCATCAAGGCGTTTAGAAAGGATGTTTACAATGGTCAAACGATACGATAGTGACAAAGTAAAAGCACTAGTACATAAGATTTATAAAGCCTATGGATTTACGGAGGAGCAAAGCGCAGCGGTTGCTGAAACTCTGATTTATACCGATTTACACGGAATCGCATCACATGGTGTTCAACGTATGGTGATGTATGATCACTTCATTCAAAATGGTAAAATTCGGGTTCAGAGTAAGCCTGAAGTTGTAAAAGAAACAGATGTGAGTGCCGTAGTTGATGCCAACTTTGGTTTGGGACAGCTGAACGGGATTTATAGCATGGACATTGCCATTAAAAAGGCTAAGGAGCACGGCGTTGGTATCGTAACTACCAAGCGCTCGGGCCATTACGGAATCGCTGGTTATTACGCTAACATGGCAGCTGACCAAGGTTTAATTGGATTATCATCAACAAATTCTCGACCAGCCATGTTACCAACGCACGCCACGCAAGCATTTGTGGGAACTAACCCGATTGCATTCGCCATGCCAGCTAAGCCACATAACTTTATCTATGATGCGGCCACGACTACGGTACCTCAAGGAAAAATTGAAGTTTATCGTAAATTGGAAAAGGATTTACCAGCTCTATGGGTGGCTAAGGATGGTAATCAAGAAATTAATGATCATACCGATACCGCCGACTTGGACGCTTTGCGTGACCCATTGTCCAACGTTGGGTTGACGCCACTTGGCGGTGTAGCGGAAGAGACCGGGAGCCATAAGGGATTTGGTTTAGGAGTGATCGTAGAAGTTTTCACCTCCATTTTATCGTTGGGGAACACTTCTACCGAAATTACGCCAGAAGATTTGCAAGTTGGTCCATGTCAGAGTTTCATTGCCATTGATCCTTCTATCTTTGGCGATGTCGATCAAATCGTTCAGCGTTTCTCTGATTACCTGCAACAAATTCGTGAATTACCTGCTATTCCGGGTAAGACAGTTTATGTAGCTGGTGACAAAGAAGCCTTAGCGTACGAAGACCGAAAAACAAACGGAATGGTGATTGATGATAAGACCTTAGCTGAAGTGACAGGCATTGCCGATCGGCTGGGCGTTAAATATGGCTCACTAGATATGGATTAATACAAAATAAGCTTAGCTCCAAGATAAATCGATCGTATCGATTACATCTAGAGCTAAGCTTATTTTTTTGGAAAATATGTTTCACGTGAAACATTATTGGGGATTGTTAACGCCAAAGATCAACTGCTGCAAACATCAATAACAGGGTGACAATGGTATTGAAAATACGGTAGTAACGGCGGTAGAACCGGCTCATCATTTGACCAAAAACCGTCCAGACGAAAGTACCAAGACTGCCGATTAACACCATGAGTAGCCACTTTACGGGCATATTATTCCAGGCGCCAGCTAGACTAAAGGCACCTAGTCCAGTGATGAAATAAAGATAACACTTGATGTTAGTTAATTGCAGTAACATGCCAGTCCGAAAACCACCCGTACTTTGATCTTCTTCACTTGGGTGACTGATAAACATGTGGTAGGCAAGGTACAAGAGATAAGTACTACCGACGATTTTCATAGCCGTCACAAACGTTGGTGCTGACTGCAGCCAGTGAGCGAAGAAAACACCCATTAAACCCATGAGACCCATTCCAATCAGCATACCAATATTAAGTCGCAGGCTTGAGCGGAACCCTCGCTGCTGACCAGAAACCATCGCCATGATCGTGTTTGGCCCAGGTGTAAATGACATCACAAAAACAAAGATAAAGAAAGCTGACATTGAAACTCCCCCTTACAGGTATGTATGATTATTCATTGCATTTGCAATGACTTGGTCAAATCTTATCACTATTTAATTGCAAATACAATAACCTTCCTGTAAATTAGAGTCAAAATGTATCCATATGGAGGTTAATGATGTTTGAAATTATTCGTGATATTGGCGCGATTACCCGTAAGACGGAAATTAAAACCAATGCGGAGTTCAGAAGACTTGGCTTAGCAAATAACGCCTTTATTTATGTGATTCGGACCTATGAAAAGCCCGGTATGTTTCTTGGTGAACTAGCAGATTCTGTTCATATTGATCGAACAACTGCGTTTCGAACAGTCCAAAAACTCGTGGACAACGGCTATCTGAGATTAGAAGATGACGCTAAGGATAAGCGCTTGCGTCGGGTTTACGTTGCTGAAAAGGGGAAGGCCGTATACCCAGAATTACACGTCTTTGAACAGAATTCGTCTGATACGTTACTGTCACAGCTAACAGCCGATGAGCAGGATGAACTAAAGCGACTACTTTCTAAACTCGTTTACTAACCTAATGGGTCGTGAACCATCTTGATGTGAGGCGTTGAATTAAAGATAAAGGATTCGCCAACTGTCTTAAACCCATATTTCTCATAAAAACCTTTAACGGGTACCTGTGCCTCAATCTCAATTGGTAAGTGGGCAAAGTGCATCCGAATGGCGGTCAAAACGTTCGTCATCAACTGGTCGCCTAGCCCCATGCCACGATGGGCAGGATCTGTGACTACTCGGCCAAAGGTGACGTGATCATCTTCCTTGTAGATTCTGGAATAAGCAATGATCCTGTCATCTTGATAAAAGACGTGCAGCGCATTAAGATCATTTTCATCCACTTCCTGATAAATGCGGTTTTGAGCCACCACGAAGGTTGCTACCCGCAGATGATAGATCTCATAAAGTTCTTTGGTTGATAATTCCGAAAATGACTTGGTTTTCCACATAGATTGACACTCCTGACTGATTGTTGTGCTTCTGTTATTTTAGTGAGAAATCGATAAAATAGATTTTTAGCCCACAATTTAAAAATAATTTTGAAGTCGATAAATGCTATTATAGCAGTGTTTAGAACGTGTTTAAAGCTAGCGTCTAAAAATTAATTTATTAAAAATGATTGACATTTTCTCATGTTCGGGGCTACACTACTTGCAACAAATCAAATACGACAACAAGATTTGACCCGATGGATTAGGGTCATAGCCTTATGAAGAGAGTACCGGTTTGGTGAGACGGTATTAGGACTATGACATGAAAGATCGAGTTCGACGAGTTCGCTTCTCGAGGCGAACTGGTGGCACCCATTATCGTGCAGCGTATCGCAACTGAGATTAGTTGCCGTGCGTGTTGAGGAATTACTTCAAACGGTAATTTGAATAAAGGTGGTACCGCGTTACTAAACGCCCTTTGGTCTTTGACCAAAGGGCGTTTTTTAGTTGTCGTATAGCTGATGAAATCAAAAAAATTAGAAGGAGTGGTTGTAATGAAATACGGAATTATTGGTGCAGGTGCAATGGGTTATCGGTATGGTGTTATGCTTCAAGAAAACGCTGGCGTAGATGTTGACTTCATCGATACTTGGGAACCAAACGTTGAAAAAGTTCGTGAACAAGGCGGCGTTTCAGTTGCTCGTGACCATAAGAATCGTCGGATCATTCCAATCAACATGTATTATCCTGAAGAATATACCGGCCATCCAGATGTTTGGATCATCTTTAAGAAGCAGATGCAATTAGCCGAAGAGCTTGAACGCGACAGTAAAGCCGGTATTTTCCATGATGACCAATACGTCTTCTCAGCTATGAACGGCATGGGCCACTTCGAAAAAATTGAAAAATACTTCCCTAAAGATCAGATTGTCTGTGGGACCGCAATGATTGCTACCCGACTTGATGGACCAGCTAACGTTGATTTCATGGGACCTGTTAACAGCGAAGTGATGCATATGGCGCCTTACAACAACAAGCCGGCTGATGAGACCATGCAAGCAATCTTCAACGATTTTACAGTCGCTAAGATGGGTCCAGTGATGGTGGATGAATGGAAGGGCATGTGCATGTCAAAAGTCGTCTTCAACGCTGTTACCAATACGCTTTGTACCATGTATGAAATGCAAATGGGACAATTTATTGAATACGAGGGTGTCACCAGAATGGCCACCACGCTATTCAACGAAGCTTTTGATGCTTGCGAACGTGCCGGTATTCGTCTTATTGAATCTCGCCAAGAAGAAATTGATTCTATCATTCCAGTTAGCCAAGCCTACAAGTATCACTACCCATCAATGTATCAAGACTTCTCTAAGGGTCGTCCTACTGAAGTTGATTACATTAACGGCTACATCGCAAAGATCGGTCGGGAACACGATTACGTTTGCCGGGTTCACGAATTCGTCGTTGAAGAAGTGCACATGGCAGAAATGATGCGTAAGTACCACAAACCAACAGAAAACGTTGCGGATCCTAAGCAAGCAGAAGTGGAAGCATAGGACGCTATCATCTTAAAAAGAGACCATTCTATACTGATATCTGCCATCTAAACAACTTAAACATACACAACGATAAAACACATAGACACACATATTTAATCACACATAATATATAGTAGAAAAAATAAATTATCGCTTAAATGCGAAACACATATTGCACTAACACATACTTCTAGGAATCACACACATATAAAAAATGCTGATATTGACCTACTGAGCTGGGGAATATCAGCATTTTTAATGCTTGTATTTTCGATTAAAAATACTTGCCTTTCTGAGGCAATCAGCCTATATTATGCGCAAAATTAAACGACAGAATTTTACGAAAGAGGGCTGAACCCAATGAAAGCAATTGTCATTGATCGATATGGTGATGCACAAGAGCTTCACGAGGCGCAATTACCAATGCCGACCATTAAGCCAGATGAAGTGTTAGTTAAAATGGTTGCAACCAGTGTCAATCCCATTGATTGGCGTACACGAGCAGGTCGATCGCGGGCTGGTTGGAGTTTTCCCATTGTTTTAGGTTGGGACGTGTCCGGTGTGATTACGACTGTGGGGAGCACGGTTCAACGGTTTAAAGTGGGTGACGCGGTCATCGCTAGGCCAGATACATCCGTGGATCCTACTCATGGCAGCTACGCCGAGTATGCGGCTGTTAAGGCGGATAAGTTGGCATTGAAACCAGTCAATATTTCGTTTGAAGAAGGCGCAGCAATCCCGCTATCTGGAACTGTTGCTTATCAAGTGATTATTCAGCAATTAGTAGTAAAAAGGGGTGATAAAATTTTGGTTCAGGGTGGCGCTGGCGGCGTTGGTCTGTTTGCCCTTCAAATCGCCAAGGCACAGGGGGCGTATGTTGCGACTACTGCCAGTGCGGAGAATCATGACTTACTACGGTCTTTGGGAGCGGATGAGGTGATTGACTATCATCAGACTAGGTATACAGACGTGCTGCATGATTATGATGCGGTATTTGATACTACGGATGATATTGAAAATGGCTTAACGATTTTGAAGCCAACCGGCCATCTTGTTAGCATCGCCGGTCAGCCAACCTTTGCCCAGCAAAGTGGTCACCCGTCAGCAAAACATTGGTGGCTACATCCTAACGGACAGGATTTGGCAGCCGTAGCTAACCTCGTAGCTTCAGGTCAAGTCAAAGTGGTGATTGATAGTAAGTACCCGCTAACGACAGAAGGTCTGCGGGCGGCGCACCTACGTAGCGAATCGCACCATGCCCACGGTAAAATCATCATCTCAATTGCTGACCCACCGAAATTAAATAACATCGCGATGTGAAGTGGTGCGAAACATGAGAAAGGCGTATGATATTCATAATCTTTTTGAAAGCGAGCTTAAGCCAATGAGTATTACCTTTAAATACGCTAAAAAATCAGATTTACCTACCATTACGGCCATTTATAATCAAATTATTCCCAGTCGTTTAGCTACCGCGGATCTGCAACCAGTTTCTGTGGCTTCCAAGCAGGCATGGTTCGATGAATTTGACCCGCATTCACGACCGATTTGGGTCATGAAAGACGGTGATACCACTGCGGGTTGGGTGAGCCTCGAGTCGTTTTACGGCCGTCCAGCATATGTTCATACAACGGAAATCAGTATTTATATTGATGAAAACTACCGGCATCATGGATTAGGACAAAAGGCGTTAAATTACGTTTTCTCTCAGTTAAATGATTTAGACATTGATACTTTAGTGGCGTTCATTTTCCATCATAATCTTCCCAGTATCGGTTTATTTAAGAAGAATGGGTTTGAGACTTGGGGACACTTGCCTGACGTGGCCGATATGGGTGATCAGCTTCGTAGTCTGGATATTTTGGGACGTCGGTTTAAGTAAGCAAAAACAAGCAGTAGCAAAACTCGGTAGATTCCAGAATTTAACGTGAATAAAGCCTATTCCGCCATTTTTGCGGAATAGGCTTTATTTTCTACCAAAAGGCAAGCACTTCAAGCTTTTTAATCAGTTTGAAAAGCTCTAGGAATGCTGAATATTAAAAATTTAAATATCCTGTGTGGTCGCTGGATAACAATTTAACAGGCTGTCCATCCGCTTGCATTCTGGCAACACGATGTTCTCCCCAATCGGACATATCAATCAGCAATTTTCGTAATGTTTTACCTTCTGTGGTTAGTGAATAGACAACTTTTGGGGGCACTTGCTGGTATACCTCGCGATGTACAATTTTATCATCTTCAAGTTCACGTAATTGCTGTGTTAACATTTTAGCGGTAATCTTAGGCATCTTTCGTCTTAATTCACCCGTCCTTATTGGACCGTTTCCTAGGTGACAAAGAATAATAGGTTTCCATTTACCACCAATCACATCCAAAGTTGCTTCCACCCCGATTTGATAAATTTTTTCCATTTTGATTACTCCTAACCCTTGATATAACCAATTATTACTTTTTGGGTAGTATAGCACTTTAAAGTGCGTACTTGTAGAAATATCTGTAGTATCTATACTGGCTACTATAACATATATAGGAGATGTCGAGATGTCAGCTTATTCATTTTTAAAACCATTCACATTTAAGAATGGCCTTGTGCTAAAGAACCATGTTGTTATGTCACCGATGACCACAATGAGTAGTTTTTATAATGGTATGCTTACTGGTGATGAGATCAACTATTATAAAGCCAGAGCAGCTGGTCCCGGAATGGTCATTACTGGTGTCGCAAATGTTGATGAGCTTGGGAAAGGTTTCGAGGGTGAACTTTCTGTAGCCAGTGACGATATGTTACCTGGTCTTACAAGACTGGCTAATGCAATTCACCAACAAGGTACGAAAGCCGTTTTACAAATTTTCAATGCTGGTCGTAAGACTAACCATAAAATTCTGCGTGGCAATCAACCAGTTAGTGCTAGTGCTGTTGCAGCCACTTATCCAGCTGATTCAGAAACCCCTCGTGAAATGACTAGTGAAGAAATTGACCAGCTTATTCTTGATTTCGGCAGTGCTACTCGTCGGGCGATTCAAGCTGGTTTTGATGGCGTGGAATTGCACGGAGCCAACACGTACTTACTACAACAATTTTATTCCCCTAATTCCAATCGGCGAACGGACAAATGGGGTGGCTCGCGTGATAATCGTTTAAGACTACCACTGGCAGTGATTCACAATGTCCAGTCAGTCATTAAGCAATACGCCCCAAAACAATTTCTACTAGGTTATCGGTTATCCCCTGAAGAAATCGAAACACCTGGTATTAGATTGGAAGATTCACTTTATTTTGTGGATCAAATTAAAGAGCAGGTAGATTACGTTCATTTATCGATGGCAAGTTACCAACGAACCTCTCTCAATGATAAAACCAATAAGCAAACTTTGTTGTCACAGTTTGCTGCCCATACTAAAGGAATTGTACCTTTGATCGGTATTGGTTCAATCGAACAACCTGCTGATGCCGAAGCAGCCTTAGCAGATGGTGCGGATTTGGTTGCTATTGGTCGGGAACTACTTCGTGAACCGCAATGGGTTCAAAAAGTAGCTTCTGGTGATGAAGCAAGTATTCGTACTCAAATAAGTCCTATGGATATGGATGAACTGGCTATTCCGTACGGCTTGCAAACATTTCTCACTACTGATTTCACGTCAGTTATGCACTTTACAACTGATGCAGATGCTACTCAAGATTATCAAAACAGTTTAGCTCCAATGGAAGGCATGGAAAAAAAGTTATAATAAAATTTGCGTTATATATGAACTAAAAAAGACTGAAGGTCGGTTCCTGAAGTGAACAACTAAGTATTAAGAATTTATGCGCATCGTTGAACGGCGTGATTTCGGTATTCTACCGGAGTCACGCCGTTTAGTGTTTGTTGCAGGTAAGAAACATAGATTATGGTAAGAATAATAAGTAGAAAAAAGCATCCGCTGTTAACGGATGCGCCCATTCGACCGACGAATTATTGTTTTATTAATATGTGTTAAGTGAATGTCATTTTGAATGTTGTTTAGATTTTTTAAATCAAATTTTAGAGTACAAAAAAATCAGCATCCCCGGTGTCAAGCACTGCGTGGAAACTGATTAGTGGTGTGTTGCATGTTATGGGCAGTCAGGGGATCGAACCCTGGACCCACGGATTAAGAGTCCGTTGCTCTGCCAGCTGAGCTAACTGCCCATGTCTTATTAACCTTGCGATTAAGCACCTGTCTTAATCAACGTTTACTAATATATCATGATAAAAAGTGATTGGCAACTATTTTTTGAAAAAAAGTAGCAAAATATTCAAAAAAATAATACTTTGAATGAATGTAGACTCATTTCCTGAAATTGATTGCAACATACAAATGTTTTGTCATTTATGCGATAAACACTTGATACAAGCCAGTTTTCACCATTTCGCGTAATGTAAAATACTGTGATATAATAAGCTTTGTGCAGATATTATTTAAATGTGTCTGCCATTACTTGAATGCACCTGCACGGCTCGTGCTACTGTGTAGGAATGACCGAAAAGCACCTAAAACTAAAACTATAATACTTGAACGAATCGTTATCTGAAGGAGGACATGTTCAGATGAAAAAAGTTATTCTCGTTGTCGATGATGAAAAACCAATTACTGATATTGTAAAATTTAACCTAACTAAAGAAGGATACGAAGTGGTTGTCGCCCACGATGGTGAAGAAGCACTTAAACAAGTTGAAGAAGTTAATCCAGATTTGATTATCCTAGACTTAATGTTACCTAAGATCGATGGGCTGGAAGTTGCCCGTCAGGTACGGATGAAGCATGATATGCCGATTATTATGGTGACTGCCAAGGATTCAGAGCTAGATAAGGTTCTCGGCCTAGAACTTGGTGCGGATGACTATGTCACTAAACCATTCTCAAACCGTGAACTGGTTGCCCGTGTGAAGGCTAATTTGCGTCGGCAAAATACCGTTAACGCAGCTCAGCCTGAAGAGGAAGAAAATAAGGATATTGAAATTGGCGATCTGGTGATCCATCCAGATGCCTATTCTGTGACGAAACGGGGTCAAAATATTGAATTAACCCACCGTGAATTCGAGTTGCTTCATTACTTGGCTCAACATATTGGTCAAGTGATGACTCGTGAACACTTACTTCAGACGGTATGGGGTTACGACTATTTTGGTGATGTACGAACGGTCGATGTCACTGTACGTCGACTTCGTGAAAAAATTGAAGATAGTCCCAGTCACCCAACTTGGTTAGTAACTCGTCGTGGGGTTGGTTATTATTTACGAAATACTGAAAGTGAGTCCGGTCAGGCGTAATTCTACGCGTGCAAGGCGTTTAAGGGGTAAACGGTAGCGTGAAACGAAAAATTAAATGGTATCATTCGATACAATTCAAAATCGCGTTCGTATTCGCGATGATGCTCATTATTACATTGGAAATTGTCGGCGCCGTTTTTGTTCAGCAGCTGGAGACGCAGAATTTGCGGCAATTTAAGAGCCAAATTTCACTGCAGCGCTATGTCAGTACGAACTTAACGACCCAGTTATCACGATCAAACACAAACGCTTCTAACAGGCAGATTCGCATTCTTCTGTCTGATGCAAATATTCCTAGCACGGCGAATGCACAAATCCTTGTTATTGATAATAAAGGCACCATTCGGGGAACAAATGAGGCCAATAATCAACAGATCGTTGGGCAAAAAACGACGGACGACACCGTTAAAAAGGTCATTTATAATAACAACAGTGCCGGAAGTGAAACGACGACGTTTGATTCGTCGACAAATCAATACTATTACACGAAGGTCACACCACTGATCAAACAAAGTAGCGGAAGCAGTACTTCCGTTGGTGTTGTGTACATTCGTGCGAACTTAGCAAGTGTTTATGACAGTATTAGCAAAGTAACTGCCATTTATCTTGTTGCGGCTGTAATCGCGATTGCCATGGGGCTAGTTCTATCAATTGTTATTTCCCGGGCAATTACTGTTCCGATTACTGAAATGAAGGAACAAACACAACGAATCGCCCGAGGGGACTACTCTGGGCAGGTTCAAGTATACGGAAACGACGAGTTGGGTCAGTTAGCCAGTGCGGTTAATAACCTCTCTGTTCGTGTGGAAGAGGCTCAAGAGTCCACTGAATCTGAGCGACGACGGTTAAATTCTGTCTTGGCACATATGACTGACGGGGTGATTGCCACCGATCGTCGCGGGAACGTCACGATTATTAACGAAACAGCGGTGGAGTTTTTGGACGTGGACTCTGATCAGGCCATTGGACAATCGATCTTGGATATTTTGAATATTCGCAAGCAATATACCTTGCGTGATTTGTTGGAAGATCCGGATGAAATCATGCTGGATTTCTCCACCGATGACCATGACTTGATCCTGCAGGCGTACTTCTCACTGATTCAACGTGAATCTGGGTTTATCAGTGGTTTAGCCTGCGTGCTGCACGATGTTACTGAACAGCAAAAGATCGATCAAGATAGAAAAGAATTCGTTTCAAACGTGTCTCATGAATTACGGACACCGTTGACCAGTGTTCGCTCATACGTAGAAGCTTTATCTGATGGTGCTTGGAAAGATCCAAAGATTGCACCGAAGTTTTTGAAAGTCACGCAAGAAGAAACAGATCGTATGATTCGCATGATCAATGATTTACTGACCCTTTCAAGAATGGATTCAGGTACGCAGAAGCTTAACCTTGAGCTGGTTAATTTAAATGAGTTATATAACTATATTTTGAACCGATTTGATATGATCATTGATAGTGATGAACAAAAAGACCGGTCTGATAAGCATTACACGATTAAACGAGAGTTCACAAAACGTGATTTATGGGTTGAAATTGATACCGACCACTTTACACAAGTGATCGATAACATTATGAATAACGCAATCAAGTATTCGCCAGATGGCGGTGTGATTACCTGTCGTTTGATTGAAACAAATAACAACGTGATCATCAGTATTGCTGATCAGGGGCTGGGTATTCCGCGAGCGGACATCCCACACGTGTTCGATCGGTTCTACCGAGTGGACAAGGCGCGTTCTCGAGCTCAAGGCGGTACTGGACTTGGTTTAGCCATTTCCAAGGAGGTTATTCAGTCGTTAGGCGGTAAAATCTGGGTGGAGAGTCGTGAAGGACATGGCTCTACCTTCTATATTTCACTGCCATACGAACCTTACGATGAGGGGGATGATCTTTGGGATGAAGCTTAGAAATTTATGGCTGCCAACGAGTTTGGTAGCAGCAGTGCTAGTCAGTTTGGGCCTTTCGGGTATGATATGGACCAACCCGGCTCACTCTAATTTAAGCAGTCGAACGAAAGTCACTAAAAGTTCTGATAGTACCAGCAACACGACTTTTCAGGATATTTATTTACCATCACAAATCATTTCGACTAATGCGGCAGGTAAACAGGAGCTATTAACTAACAATCGGGTTAATGTGGCGACTGATTTGCGCGATAGAATGAGTCATTTTACGGCAGAAAAAGCTAAAAATGTCAGTCGAGGAAATTCCAAAACCTATCTCGCTCAGTTAAAGCGAAAAGGGACTGTTTTGCTGAATTATAACTCTGCTATTTCGGTTAACTTCTTTCGCAAGGCCTTCAATAATCAATTGAAAGTGCCAAACCAGAAGTTCAACCGGATGCAGTTGTTACTCAACGATCCCAATCACCTTTATTTGTTAAATGATCAGGGTTATCGAATCGTTCGAGTGACGCTTAAGAACAATCATGCTGATAAACTGCGCCATGTTTTAGCGGATAAAATGGTCAAACATCAGATCACTTTTCAATTACTTAATGGTAAAGTGCTCGTAAACTATCCTCACAGTGTTAAGTTGCGAACTTATAGTTATCAGCTTTCACAGCAAACGCAGGATTACTATGCTAACCGGATCATGACCACTAATTCAAATAGTAATGTTCAAATTAAGCGACATAAAAATAGCATCGATTATGATGATCACGGATTTCGGCATATGACGGTTGATCAATTAACGGATACGGTTAATTTCACCAACTATAATGCTCAGATTAAGAGCAATAGCTTCTTACAAACGATGAACGGTATTTATGAGCAGTTAGTGATGGTCGGGATGCCACTGGATAGCGTTCGTTTTTACTCCTACGATTCGGGGAGTGATACCGCTGTTTTCCGGACATACGCAGGTGGGTTACCCGTTTTTGATCAGAGTGATTTTGGTGCTATTCAAATGAAAGTGTTGGACCAATCTTCGTATCGAATGAAATTTTCATTGGATAGTTTTCAGGTACCGATTCCGCCTATACAAAATTCGGCCACGATTATGTCAACTAGCGAGCTCATCAAGCAACTGAAAGCATCAGGTACCCGTGAAAGTAAAATTCAAGGTATTGAGCTAGGTTATGAATGGGTTCGTGACAAGTCGCAGGCCAAAGTCGTTGATTTGTCACCAACTTGGTATGTTAAAGTTGGTAATCAGTGGGAAAATTATCGTAAACTACTCGGTCAACAGTGAAGGGGGGTAGCCGGACGTGAATTTTAAACGCATTCAGTTGATTTTCTTAGCGATTTTTATCGCTATGGATGTGCTCTTGTTTCTGTCGTATAACCGCAATAGCGTTGGTGATTCAACTGCTTCAGGAAGTAACAATATTCTGGAAGAAATGCGGAAGGATCAAATTACGTATAGTAAGCCGACTACCAAAGCGCATGAAGGCTATTATTTCTCAGGAAATAACGGGAACACTTTGCGACAGGACGCACCTGAACTGCAGCAGCAGGATATCCGTTTCAGCGGTGATGAACTGGTGAGTGAATTTAAACAGCCACTTAAGTTAACTAATGGATCGGTTAAACAGACTTTAGATAAAGTGGTTGCGGATCCCGGACTGATTGCTGAAGGTAAGCATTATAGTTACAGTGAGCAACTATCTAGCAAGAGTGAGATTATTTATGTGCAACGGGTTGCACAGAAGCCGATTTATTCACGCTATTGTCAAATCCGCTTTGATCTTAACAGTAAGAATCAGATTATCGGTTACAGCCAGAATTACTTGGAAGACGTCAAAATGTTGAAGGAAGCTTCCAAGACGATTAGTGAAGAACGGGCGTTGACTTGGCTGTACCAGTACAATGAGATTCCTAACGGTGCCAAAGTAACCTGGGTTCACTTGGCTTACACAAGGCTCTTAACTGCTCGTGGACAGTACGTCTTTTTACCAACTTGGGTATTTGCTGTGAAGCTCAATAATTCATCTTCCACCATTTTAAAACGGGTGAATGCTTACACGGGTGAAGTCATCAAGACTGGCGATAATAATCAAACAAGTAATGCTAATTCAGAAATTTTTACACTCACATAGTCACTTGCAAGCAATATTTAATGATTGCGTTTCGGCGTAAAATGCGTTGTAATAGTAACGACGAACAATCATTGAGAAGTGAGTACGGATAAGTTTATTCACGGCCCTACCAATGACCATGTTGGCGGGGTTTTTGTAGTTATAAATAAAGGGAAGTTGGTCGGTTTATGCAAGAGCAAAATGACAGCTTAAAGGTCAGTGTGTTAGCCAGTGGCAGTACCGGAAACTGTACGTATATTGAAACCGCTGAGCACAAGATCCTAATCGATGCTGGGTTAAGCGGTAAAAAAATCGAAAATCTCATGCAATCTATCGGACGCGACTTGAGCGACGTAGATTCGCTTTTTGTCACACATGAACACTCGGATCATCGTAAGGGTGTTGGCGTGCTGGCACGGCGTTACGGGATGGACATTTACGCTAACCAGGGAACTTGGGATGCGATGGCTAGCAAAATCGGTAAAATTCCCACGGAACAAAAGAACATTATCGCACCTGATTCCGTGCTAAGCATGGGTGACTTAGACGTTGAGAGCTTCACAGTCTCTCACGATGCTGCTGAACCGCAATTTTATGCCGTTCACAGCGGTGGTAAGAGCTTTGTGGTACTCACGGACACCGGTTATGTTTCAGATCATGTCGAGGGTGTGATCAAAGATGCAGATGCTTACTTAATGGAGTGCAACCATGATGTTGAAATGTTGCGGATGGGCAGTTATTCATGGCCACTAAAACAACGGATCTTAAGCGATACGGGTCATCTAAGTAACGAAGACGGTGCTGATGTCATGATGGACGTTTTAGGTAACCACACCAAGCGGATTTTCCTTGGGCATCTCAGTCAGGAAAATAACATGAAGTCACTGGCTCATCTCACCGTTGCTTCAATCATGGAAGACCATGATTTTGGCGTGAACCATGATTTTAAAATTTTGGATACGGATCCAGAAAAGGCTAGTGGCTTAGTCACCCTTTAGTTGCTTAATAAATCTTTAGAAAAATCTTATCCTTTTTACGAGTAAAGATTCAAACAAATTTCACATCTCATCGATACAATAGATGCATAAGTCAGTAGGTTGATCAAGTTTAGGGGTTGCGTCACAACCTAAATAACTGCGTTCATCACTTTGCCTAAATTGTGATGACATACAAGGAGGGAAGCGCGATTTGCGCGGAAGTATGGATAATCAACAAAAACCAGAATCAAACAATAACCGTGGACTACTTATTAAAGTTGCTGTAACGGCGTTAGTAGCAGGTTTACTTGGTGGTGGTATTGCGTATGGTGGTGCTAATTACATCAGTAACCGTGATACGACTTCGGTGCCAACTGGCTCAAATAAGTCGGGGACGGCCTCTACTAGCAACATGAAAGTGAATGTCAGTTCACAAGCTTCTGAAGCCTTCTCAAACGTGAAGGATTCAGTGGTTTCGGTCATTAATCTGCAAAAAGAGAATCAGTCGTCTAGTACTTTGAACGGCATTTTAGGCGGCAGCGATTCAAGCAGTGATTCATCGTCTAGCGGCAGTCTGCAAACCAGTTCAGAAGGCTCAGGTGTGATTTATAAAAAGGCTGGCAACAGTGCTTATATCGTGACTAACAATCACGTGGTTTCCGGTTCTAATGCACTTGAAGTGATTTTGAGTAACGGTAAGAAGATTGATGCTAAGTTGGTCGGTAAAGATGCTGTGACTGATTTAGCCGTATTGAAGGTTAATAGCGCGGATGTTTCTAAAGTTGCCACATTTGGTAATTCGGATAACATTAAGGTCGGCGAAACCGCTTTGGCAATCGGCTCTCCACTGGGTTCGCAGTATGCCACTTCACTAACTGAAGGGATTATTTCAGCCAAGAAGCGGACTGTGGCCACGACGGATGAGACGACCAACCAGCAGACTGGTAACGCAACCGTCATTCAAACGGATGCTGCTATCAACCCTGGGAACTCAGGTGGTCCGCTGATCAACCTTGCTGGCCAAGTGGTCGGAATCAATTCGATGAAGCTTGCTAGCAGTGGTACAGGAACCAGTGTTGAAGGAATGGGCTTTGCTATTCCAAGTAACGAAGTGGTTTCCGTAATCAATCAGCTGATCAAGAACGGTAAGATCGTTCGTCCTGCATTAGGCATCAAGTACGTTGATTTGTCAGAAATTTCAAAGACGCAGCAAAAATCGATCTTGAAGTTACCATCCAGTGTTGAAAACGGGGTTGTCATTATGGAGAAACCAGGTTCTTCAACACCAGCTGGCCGTGCTGGGCTCGGCAAATATGATGTTATTACTGCCTTAGATGGTAAGAAGATCAGTACGAGTTCAACGTTGAGAGATCTATTGTATAAGTACAAGGTCAACGATACCGTTACCGTAACGTACTACCACAATGGTGATCAGAAGACCGCTAAAGTAAAATTGACTGAAACGACATCACAATTGAATCAATAATCAGAAAAAGAGCGTATGTGAAGAAAAGGCTGAAACCTGTTTTGCGGGTTTCAGCCTTTTCAGTTCTATTGAAAAAGACGAATGTTCGAGTTATGAACAAGGGGATAAATACCAGTTAACGGGAACATAAGGCAAATACAGTCGAATAAGGAAAGCGCTATCCCTGTGGAAAATTCGGAAGTGTGAGTAATCCACAAGAAACTGTGGATAACTTTGTGGATAACATTTAATGGGGTGGAAACACCGCAATCACTGATTTTCTCCAGGCGTTTCCTAAAAACTATTAACAGCCTGTGGATAACTTGAAAATATCACTAACTAAATTTTAATAAAACGTTGCTATGACGGCGTTTACATTGGTACAATAGTAGCGATAAAGTACGATACAATGAAAATGCATATTCGGTTTTAGCAAACAGATTTTTGTCCACAAAGATTCAAATTAAGTACAAAATGGGTTGTGGATAACTTTGTGGACAACTTAAAATGTGGAGGAAAGTTATGAACATCAAACTGGTGGTCGTGGGTAAATTAAAAGAGAAATATTTTAAACAGGGAATTGCCGAATACGCTAAACGGCTATCGCGGTTTTGCAAATTCGAAATTGTGGAAGTGCCAGACGAAAAAGCACCAGAAAGTTTAAGTGACGCAGAAATGGAACAGGTCATGGGAAAAGAGGGTGAACGAATCCTTTCTAAAATTAAAGACCGGGAATACGTTTATGCGTTGGCCATTTTAAGGAAAGAGCGTTCATCAGAAGAATTTGCGAAGGAGATCAAGGACCTGACTACTTACGGCCATTCTGATATTACCTTTGTGATCGGTGGATCATTAGGACTGGCACCAGAAGTGTTGAAGCGGGCGGATACTCAGATTTCCTTTGGGCGGTTTACGCTGCCTCACCAGTTGATGCGGCTGGTGTTGACCGAGCAGATTTACCGGGCATTTATGATTAATGAGGGCAGTCCGTATCATAAGTGAGGAGAGACCGTGTTATGAAAAGGCTGGCAGATATGAGTCTTGAGGAGCTTTGGCAACTGTTCCCAATTGTGTTGAAAAGCCATAATCCGGATTATCAGCTTTGGTATGAAGACGAAAAACAAAAGGTAGTCCAATATTTGCACAGTGCGGCTGTTTATCGCATTAATCATATCGGCAGTACGGCTGTTCCTGGATTAATAGCTAAGCCTACAGTTGATATTTTGTTGGAACTTGTTAGGCCATATGATTTGAACCAGGTGATTTCAGAGCTGAAACCACTAAAATGGCTGGTTATGGATAGAGATAACGATTTACAAACCATTGATTTGAACAAGGGGTACACACCAACAGGCTTTGCAGAGAAGGTGTATCACTTGCACATCAAACCAGCTGGTGATTGGGGAGAACTCTATTTTCGTGATTATCTAATGGCGCATCCGGAGATAGCAAAACAATACGGGGAATTGAAATTAAAATTAGCGCAAAAGTACAAGTATAATCGAGACGCTTACACCAACGCAAAAACGGATTTTGTAACTAGGTATACGCAAGAGGGACGAGAGGAATTTAATGGCAGGTATCGTCCGGTTAAATAGACGTTGAAAATCAATCGAATAGCAAGATGAAGAGGATAGCATCCATGGAAGTAACCTTTGACGAAAGCTTTGCTGGCATGTTGAAGTATGAAGTAAATTTACCAACAATTGGTTTGCAGTTTTGGTAACTCATATCGACTTAGCAGTGTTAGCAACCAGTTTTGGCAATTAAAAGCTCATTACAATACGGATGGGCAAACCGCTGATGAGTTACAGGAATTTAAGTTAAGATTCGTCTAAAGATGTCTCTGTCAAAGCGTTTGTGATAGATGATAATGGATTGAAAAAATAGATTCTCCGTCTATTTTTGTAAAAAGCATGATTCATCATGTGATAAACTAGAGAAAACGAATGGTAGTTCGAACATCATGCTGATTGATCAAACTAGTGGGGGATTATGATGGATATTAATGCTTTAATAAACGATTTCACTAAAACTGCCTATTTTAAACAGTTGGACATGTATCCAAAGGAAATTGTTATTGACAGTATAAAGGGCTTTTATCAAGTAAACGTTGAAGAGAACGGCCGTGATATTCGGAAGTGGACCGGTCAGCAAATTTATGACGTCTTTAGCGCCTTTTTGGAAACGAGTCAAGGCGACCCAGACAGCGATTTGATAGTTTCTTTAGTCTATGACTCTAACAGCACCTTCTTCGAGTATCTGGCAAAGCAAGGGAAATTACGACTGAGTAGTCCAGAAATGGTTAAGCTTTTGGCTCAATTTGAGGATGAAAATCTTCAGTTATTAACGCCGGGTTCAGATAATCTGCCAATAGATAGCGAGACTATTTTTCAAGATTCTGGACTGCCAGAATGGCGTGGGTACGTTGCACATGATATCAACAATTATGTGCAACAATGGCTTCAGGCGTATTTTGAAAGTCCGGAGTGGCAGCGAAAACAACATCAAGTAGATCAAGATATATTAGAACTGATTGTGTCGACCTTAGCTGAAAAAATTTATGATTATCATCGCAAAACACCGAAAACTTGGACAAAAAAAGCGTTGCGAGATGTGATGTGCACCTATCTTGTTAGCAATGTTGATCTTTCCGATGAGGATTATCAGTACTTGGTCCCTGAAGTCAGTCAGTTTCTAGATTATGTTGCTAAGTGTGGTTGGTTAAATGACAAGAAAGCAGCGAACTATCAACGCTACATGGCTGCCATTGAACCTGATATGCTAGAGGTCTCTCAAGATGAAACCAATTTTGGTCCTTCTAAGACCATTGCATTAGAGATGAGACGCCAGGGGATTGATATTAATGATCGAGCAGCTGTCGACAAATTTATTCAAGAACTGAATGCGCAGGGCGGCATTGATGCATTGTATGACAATAATGACGACTACTTTAAGGATGACGATGAGCCTCTAGAAGGTGATGACTCTTCGGAAATTCTAGATAATCCCCAACAGCTTGCTGCAGTTGCTAAAATCTATGATCCAGACCCCCAGCAACAATATTTGAATGAGGACCATTTAACTGAATTTAACGGTCGAAAATGGCGTAAAAAAATCGCCATTGAAGTTCATCAGCAAGCTGTAGAGTTTGGCTTGCGGTTGTGGCTGACCAAGAAGAATGTTGCACTAGAAAATAAGATGGACGCAGCTCTAGTAGGTGGACTGGTATGTGAATTTGTTGACGTGATGTATGCCCAGCATCTTCAAAAGCCAAGTGAGTGGACGCCGGAATCGTGGTACGAATTCGGCGATTGGTTACGTCAAAACTCAAAAGCAGGTAAGCGAGATATTAACCCTACTGATGTGTTGGCAGAGTTAGCCACGGTGGTAGGCGAAGCTGGTATTATTAGTACTCAAAGGGCGCAACAGTTATCAGCTGCAATGCGTGGGGAAAAAGCTATCGAAACTAAAACGCCAACTAAAGTGTCAGGTGGCAAGGTGATTTCGATGAAACAGGCACGTAAACTATTAAGAAATAAGCGACGATAATTTTTAATAATTGAATTAAAAAAACAGATCGAGAAAAATCATTTCTCGGTCTGTTTTTAATTTTGCACTTAGTTCAGTTTGTTGGAATGAGTTTATTTACCCGTTTCGTTCAACTCCAGCAACCGCGCCCGCAAAGCATCATCGTAAGCCGTCAGATAAAGCCCA
Source organism: Secundilactobacillus sp. MJ173 (assembly GCF_059704265.1). Classification (NCBI taxonomy): domain Bacteria; kingdom Bacillati; phylum Bacillota; class Bacilli; order Lactobacillales; family Lactobacillaceae; genus Secundilactobacillus; species Secundilactobacillus sp. MJ173. The sequence goes on along the minus strand of NZ_BAAKGN010000038.1, from coordinate 137,794 downwards.
TACTTACCACGCTTAATCAACACATTCAAAACGTTCGCAATAAACGCCTTATATTCATCACGACTAAACTTAATGTCCTTCCGCTTCTTAAAGACTTCCTTGTGAGAATACTTTTCGGGAATGACGGTCATGGTGTCTGTTTCTTTGTCGTAACCGAATGATGGTCCGATCACCATACCGACGTAGTTTAAGTCGAAGCCTTGAAGGGTGTAAATGGTCCCAACTTGAGTAATGGAGCCTTCACGCTTAGCCCATGGTGTCCGTTGTGGGTCCCATTCATCCCAAGGTAAGTTGAAAGTATCCATTTCAACGTTATGGCGACCGTCAATTCGTGGGAAACCTGAAGTGGCGACCATACGGCTCATACCATATTTCTTGTTTTGTTCCTTAATTTTTTCGAACATTTCGCCAGCTTTATCGAACACTTTGAATTCGAAATCGCTGTTATCTGGGAATGGTTTGATGGGTTTTTCTTCGGTTAAATCGTTAATCCATTTTACCTGTTCATCACTAGCCACCATCCGGTACTGGAAGTTCATGTCGAACTGCTTGTAAGGGTGATTGCCAATGGTTTTGAAGAGCAGGTTCTTGTCCCAGTACATCTTTGATTGGAAGACTTGATCAAAGTCGTAAACAACAACGACGACTTTAGCCAAATTCATCAAATCGGTCAGTTGGTTTTGACCGCGATAATGGGCGTAGGGTTCTGATTTAGAATACAGCAGGTGCGCTTCGTCCACGAAGATAATGTCGTATTTTTCGTGGTTCTTTTGCGCATAGTTGATTAAAGAGGTTGGCCGGCGGATGGTGTTAACGTTCATGTTAGGAATGGCTGAACCCATTTCACGGTAGGCTTTATATAATTCAGGATGGTTGACCACCAGCGAGGTTTTGTAGCGCTTGTCCGTCATGTATTGGCGAACTAGCTCCATCAAAACGACTGATTTACCAGTTCCGGCGGCACCTTCAATGATGGCGACTGACGAGGTCTTGCCAGTGAGTCCTTGTTTAATATAGGCGTTGATATTGGTAATCACATTTTTTTGATCGTCGGATAGATCATCCACAAAAAACTGTGCTTTTAAAACTTTGTTCATTGGTTTGGTCATTAGAAAACTCCTAGTTGATTAATTATTTAAGTGTTGCGGTTTTGTATGACGATAAAACATACAACAGATAAACATTATACTGCTTAACCCGATGACGATACCAGTGGACACTGTTAAATTGTTTTGCGAACTTGTCTCGTAGCTTGTACCATTCGCTCTAAACTAGTTAATGCATCTGCCTCAGGTAATGTTCTTAGTCCACAATCCGGATTGACCCAAAGGTGATCTGATCCAAGTTGTTTAATGTTGGCTTGTAATTTGGCTACCAATGTGTCGGTTTCAGGAAGTTTAAATTGCGCTGTATCAAACATGCCTAATCCTACTGGAGTGGTGAAGTGCGCATTGTGCAGAGCATCTAATAGTGTTGGATCTTTAGCTGAAAGAGATATTGCATCGGCATCCAGCTGATCCAGCACGTCTAAAATGTCGGTGTAGTGGTCATAGCACATATGAATATGAAAGCGAGTAGTAGGTTGTAACCGACTCGATACTAATTGGATAACTTTAATTGCCCAGTTGAAATATCCCGTACGCCAATCAGTTCGCCGTAAAGGTAAATGACTGCGAAAGGCGGGCTCATCAATTTGAATGATGTGAATCCCGTTCATTTCTAGAGCACGCGCTTCATCTTGTAACGCCAGTGCAATCTGGGTGGCACTCACGCGTAAGGGCACGTCTTCGCGAGGATAAGCCCAATTGACCAGAGTAAGGGGACCGGTTAGCACACCTTTTACAGGTCGGTCCGTTAGTTGCTGAGCGGCGGCAGTTTCTGATGCGGTAATCGAATGCGTCCAGGTAATATCACTCCAGATAATGGGTGGCTGAGCGCAATAGGTGCCAAACGTTTGAATCCAAGCATGCTCCGTGAATAAAAAGCCGCTGAGCTGATGGTCAAAGTAGCTGATCATATCATCCCGGTCGTATTCACCGGTGACCAAAACATCTAGGCCAAGATTAGTCTGTTCTGTGAGGCATGCTTGCATTCGCTTGTGAGTGGCGGCTTGAAACTGAGCTTTGGTTAATTTTCCCTGTTTAAAGGCCATCTTGCGTTGCTGATCGGCCGCGGTTTGTGGAAATGAACCGATGGTCGTGGTTGGCAGCATTGGTAATGGCACAGCTTGTTGCTGCAGTTGCTGGCGTACAGCACGTTCTGGTTGGCGGTGATAGTCAGCACTAGTTAATGCATGTAGTCGTTGGGTCACTCGAGTATTTTCGGCACCGTGTGAGTGGTTGAATAGTTGCTGGTTAGTTTTGAGAAGATTAGAATGATGCCCTGCCAATAAGTCGTTTATGGTAACTAAGTCAGCAAGCTTTTCTTCAGCAAACGCTAAGTGAGGACGCACATTATCAGGCAGCGTTGTTTCATTTTTTAAAGAAATCGGGAGATGCAGCAAGGAGCACGAGGTGGAGAGCACCACGCTTTTGACTGGTAATCTGTGCAATTGATCCAGCACGGTTTGATAGTCGGTACGCCAGACGTTACGCCCGTTAACGATGCCTGCAAAGAGGATCTTGTTATCGGGAAATCCTTGCTCTTGAATACAGCTCTCGTTTTGCTGACCGTCGATAAAGTCGAGTCCGAGAGCATCAAAATCCTGTGAAATTAGCTGGGTGTATGCTTCTCGAACATCACCGTAAGCAGTTTGCAGTAATATTTTCAACCGACTTTTTTGGGGTAGTAGTGCAGTATAAATATGTCTGAATAATGCCAAATCAGTCTTGGTTGGTGCTAATACTAGCGCAGGCTCATCCAGTTGAAGCCAATCAGTTCCCAGTTGGTCAAACTGCTTGAGTAATTGAGCGTAAGCAGTCACTAGACCATCGACATAATCAGAAATTTGTTTAGTGCCTATGATATGACTGAATTTTAATAAGGTATATGGTCCGATAATTGTCGGTCGAGCGTGGTAGCCCAGTTGTTTGGCTTCCTTAAATTCATCGAAGGGTTTAGTTCCAGTTAGCTGAATAGTGGTGCTATCTTCTAATTCAGGAATGAAATAGCCGTACCGAGTGTTAAACCAGGTTGCCATTTTTAGCGGTGGGAGGAACCCCGTAGCTGTTTGAGTACCTCGTGCCATAGCGAGATAAGTATCTAGCGGTGACAGTCGTAGTTGCTGAAATCGTTGCGGAATAATATTGAGGAGTACAGCAGTATCAAGCATTTGATCTTCGTACGAAAAATCATTTACGGGTAGCCAGTCGATACCAGCTTGGGCTTGTGTTTGCCAGTTTTGCTGGCGAATTTGAGCTGCAACCTGATTTAAGTCAGTGGCGGTAATCGTATGGCGACAGTAGGCTTCAACTGCTGTTTTTAGTTCAAGGTGGCTGCCAATACGCGGATAGCCGACAATGGTTGTGGTCATGGATTTCACACTCCTTCATTACAACTATTTTAACGCTTTGCAGAGTAGCGGTAAGTAAAAACGGTGGATGCGAGAAAAACGCGACAAACGGTGATAAACTAAAGCATGAAGTACTTTTTAGAAAGCCTTTTAAGTGCAATTCAGTACAACTTACATACTGAAAATAAAAAACCTTGAGGTGATATTAGTATGACACGAGACGAACTCATTGAATACTGTCAAAATGAATATAATTCGGAAGTGGATAAACCCTTCAAACATTTTCCAGACTACGTTGCTATTCGGCATCCTAACGGTAAATGGTTTGGTCTGGTCATGAATGTGCCAGCCAACAAACTTGGGTTACCAGGTACGAATGAAATCGATATTGTTGATTTAAAAGTCGAACCAGAGCTGAACTCCATTTTACAAGTTCAGCCGGGATTTCTGCCGGGGTATCATATGTCTAAAACACACTGGATCAGTGCGCGATTGGATAAATTTAGTAGTGTTGATAACTTAGCTGATTTAATTGAAGGTAGTTACAACGAAACGATGTAGTGGGAATTCTTTTAGCGTGAACAGCAAAGACGCATTCTTCTGACCAATTTTGGTCTGAGAATGCGTCTTTTATATTTTTAAGTTTCTTCGTTGGAAAATGTTTCATGTGAAACATTTTCGCACTGTTAATTTTGATTTAAAGCATCAATCACTTGCTGTGTCGAGCGTACCTGTCCCATTTTAGGGAAGATTGTTTCTGTCTCAAAAGTCTGGGCTTCTTGTGACCATGCTGTCATGGCATCTTCGACGAAAATTTGGTTATAGCCACGATCATACGCATCTCTGGCCGTAGTATCCACACCGTATTCAGTAGCTACCCCGAATAAAATAATGGTGTCAATATGGCGGCGACGTAATTCCATTTCTAAATCAGTGCCGTAAAAACCACTCCAAGCAATTTTGGGAGTGAAATGAACACCATCAATTTTGGCTAGTTCTGGTAAGAGTTCTGGCTTCGCAATTGGTGCATTGCCAGTCTTTAAATCCATATCGGTTTTTGGCATCACACGATCTTTGCCATCGGTTACTGGAATCTGAGTGAGGTCGATAAATGCACCAGCTTTGGCAGCTGCGTTAGCAAGCTTAACGGCGTTATCACTTACTTGCTGGTAAGTATATGGCGCATAGGGCAGATTAAGACCAGCGTGTAAATCGATGCCGACAAAAGCGGTGTGTGTTGGATCAAAGTTTAATTCATTCATGAAGATTACCTCCCAGGTAAAGGACTTAGTTACGGTTTAAAAGTTTTTCAGCGTTAGTTGCAAAAATTTTTTTCTTAGCGTTTGGATCAATTGGTAAGTCTTCAACAAATTTCCGGGTATCCGCCATTGAAACGTAAGGGTAATCAACGGAGAAGAGAATGTGATCGGCGCCAACTTGCGAATAGAGTTCCAGGAATTGCGGTTCGGAGTTATAACCCGAAATCGTATAGTAGATGTTATTCTGCAGGTAATAACTAACAGGATGCTGTAATTTAGAAATTTCTGGTGGCAGCAGAGTGTCTAACCGTTGGACAGCAAACATTAAACCTTCGCCCAAATGACCAGTCACTAATTTTAGATTTGGATGTCTGTCAAAGACACCACCTAAAATCAGGTGAATAATGTGAATGGCAGTTTCAATGTGCCAACCAAAGCCTGCTGAGCTGAACTGTGCGGTAACTTGTTCCGAAAAGTTACCGCGATAACAAGCATTAACAACTGTTTTCGAAGGTAACCCAGGGTGTAAATAAATCGGCACGTTCAATGACTCAGCTTTGGCAAAAATGGGATCGAAATCGGGGTCATCCATGTAGCGGTCTTGGCTGGTACCGTTAATTAAGGCACCGGAAAAACCATACTCGCTAACAGTCCGTTCTAATTCAGCAGCTGCTTCCTTTGGTGCGCTTGTAGGTAGTGTTGCAAAACCACCGAAACGTTCAGGATACTGTAAAACCGCTTTTCCAAGCAGATCATTGGTCTTTTTAGCTAGCGGAACGGCCTTTTCTGGAGTCATATTTTCAGTGGCTGGTGCCGTAAGTGAAATAATTTGTCGATCAATACCGGCTGCGTCCATTTCGGCAATTCGTGAGTCGCCTAAGTTTTCACAGCGGTCGAGAATCTGACGAATGGCTTTTGCCTGAGGGGTATCACCAGTTTTAATGTTAGTTTCAAAGTCTGGAGTAATGAAATGTTCTTCTAAAGAAATGATGTGTTGTTGTGCCATTTTGTCATCTGCCTCCTGTGGGTTATCGTGATGTTAAACGAAGAAAACTTAGTCGTTAAGTTTAATACTTAGTTGCTAAACTACGAGAAGTAATGATAAACTTAGTTAATAAGTTTATCAAGGTTTTTTTGAAAAAATTTGGAGGTTGTTATGAAAAAGAGAGTTTTAAACAATGATTTGGTGATTAATGCTGCGCTAGAAATCGCAAGTAAATCTGGATTTAAAGAAGTGACAATCACAAAAGTTGCCAAAGCATTAGATATCCAGCCACAATCTATGTATCGTTACGCGGAAAATAGTGACGATTTACGTGGTAAAGCAATGGCAAAAAGCCTACAGAACCTGCTCGCTTATTTATATCAGCACCTAATGGGTGAAACCGGTCAAACAGCGTTAAAGAAATTAGCGATGATTATCGTTTTTGGTAATCAGGATCAACAGTTGATTAATGATTTAGGGTTACTTTCTGAATATCGGGAACATCCCGCTGTTGCCGAGGCGTTTCAAGGCCTATACAATTTGATTACGCAATTACTGAAAAGCGGTATTGAGAATGAAAATGATTTGCGGCGAGCTACACAGTTACTGATTGATTTAGTACTGGGTGAAAATATTTCGGTTCATTCGCAGTCAGCAGGGAATTTACAAACGATTAAAGAAGATTTTGAAGCTAACTTAGATCGAGTACTGGCGTTGATTATGTAATCAGCAGGATAGTAAAAAACGACCCAATCCTAGGATTGAGTCGTTTTTTATTAACGTTTGAAAATGATGGCGCCAAAGTCTTCATTGGCCTTATAGTTGCCTGAAAGTCCTTGAGTGTGTTTAGGAATAAAATCGAAGTGTTTTGAACTAACGATTTTAATCTTAATCAACTCAGAAGACTTTTTTGAATAATGTAGGCGACCATAATAAGTTGATTTACTATGCTTTTTTAAGCTGGTTAATGACCAGTGATAGGTATGACCATAACTCTTAACTGTCATGTGATTACCCTTAAAGGTAGTTTTATCGTGAAAACCACCCTGTGAACCATCAGTGAGCCGATACCAGCGATGGCTACGAATAGATGAAGGCAGATAAGTTGTCTTCGCACTGGCAGTTAGTGGTACAGAGAAAACTGGCAAAAGCATTCCTACAGAAAGCGTTAAAGCGACGATTCGTTTTGATTTCACCATTAAAATCATCTTCCCCAAATAGATTTTTGAACGGTTTTAGTATACCGCAAATTAAAGGGAAAACCGATTCAGCAGTAATTTAACCTTAATTATCTCCAGCCGACATCTTCCGCGCATCAATCAGATGGCTGTTCAAGAACCAGTATTGATGCCAGTCACCAACTAAAGCAGTGAACGGAACGGGTGTCTTACCAACTGCTTCGACTTTTTCAATCAAGTAATTCCGTAGGATCCAAGGGTCGTTCAGTGAACTTTGAGTCAGTGTGAATAGGTGATCCAGTTTGGTGAGACTGATATGCAGGTCAGTGGCGACCTGTTCCTTAGTGAGACCGCTGAGTTCGAAGTTTTGTTGCAGTTCCTTTCTGGTGTTTTTCATTTGTTGTGGATTTAATGACATGCTGTTAGATTCCTTTCGTTTTTAAAATGTTAGTTTAAGTGGAAAATTTGTTCTGCGTTACCGTGGGTGAAGGCTGCCAATTGATCCGGTGTCAAATCAGTATGATCCAAGAAGGTCCGCCCGTTTTCAGGCTGCTTGTATGGGTAGTCGATTGAAAAGAGCACGTGTTCTGGTCCCATTTCAGCTAACGCAAAGTTCAACTGCGGTTTACTTAGAATGCCACTTGGTGTGATGTAGACGTTGTTACGGTAGTAATCAGAAAACGACTTCTTCAATCCATCATAGGCATCCAGTTCATCATCCAGCCGTTCCAAGAACATTGGCACTAATTCACCCCAATGACCAGAAACTAATTTCAGGTTAGGCAGTTTATCGAAGATACCTGAGACAATCATTCGAATAACCTGAACACCCACGTCCATGTGCCAGCCATAACCAGCCGTAGAGAGGACACCCGTTACGACATCAGACCAGTTGTCACTGGCAAAGTAGTGTTGAGTCACGCTTGGATCGATGAATGACGGGTGGAAGTAAACGGGGAAGTCCAACTTGCTGGCCATTTCAAAAATGGGGAAGAAGAAGGAATCGTCGAAGTATTTACCTTGGTAATTACCCTTGAGCAGAACACCGTTTAAGTGCAGTTCGTTAATAGCCCGTTCTAATTCAGTCGCAGCTGCGGTCGGATCACCAACGGGCAGAACGGCTAATCCAGCGAAGCGAGTTGGATTGGTCTTAATCGCTCTAGCAAGTTCATCGTTAGCATCTTGGCACAGTTTAACGGCCACTTTTGGGTCAAGGTTCTGTGGGGAAGAGTTACCGTACGAAAGGATTTGCTGGTCGATTTCGTATTTATCCATAAAAGCGATGCGTTCTTTAGTGACATCTTGCATAACTTCGGGTGTTGGTAGCGTTGTTTGCATGTAGTGCAGCATTTCTTTGCTGACGTTTGGCATGGCGGCCTTACCGACTGCCTGATTGATTTCTTGTGTAATTTTAGCGGATTCAAAGTGCTCTTCTACTGTAATAATTTTCATTATTTTTAACTCCCTTATCTCAAAACCTAATTTGTACTTTGAGGCTACATTGAGTATTATAGAGGGCAATAAAATCGGATGAAAGGAAGATACAAGACATATATGGGCCTTGTGTCACAGTGATGAAATGGCGAGAGCGTTTTTAACGAATCCAGTAAAAATCGATCAGCGAAAACAGCGTTCCCACGCGAAACTGTTTGATGCCATCGTGGCGAAATATCAAGCTGGGATACCCTTCGAACAGATTGAAATCAAAGCATTCTGTCAGGAAGCAGGGGTCTCGCGAGCGACATTCTATCGTCATTATCAAAATCTAGCGGATGTGATCGTGGTGCATTTTTTGATCGTCATTGCTGATTTTGAGCAGCGAATTGATGCTTTACCGGAACCTAACTTTGAGAACAGCAGTCACGTTGTGGTGTCAGAAATTGAAGATCATCTTGACTTGATTCGGTTGGTTTCGTGGAGCGGTACCCGGAAAGCTGTCCAATCAGTGTTAAGCGGTACGGCGCAGCAGATCCTGATTCTACGGGACTATCCAGCTGCTAGAAGGCAGTTTATCAGTGAGTTTTTGGGTGGCGCGCTGCTGAATTTTGCGCAAGAAGTGGCTGAAGCATCGGAACCTATACCGGCATCAGAAGTTTTAGAGTTATACCGCGTATTGATTCCTAATAGTTTGTCGTAGACGAAAATACCGTTAACCAGAACTGTAATCTGGCTAACGGTATTTCCTTATTTTCATTTTTGGTTTTCGCGAAGTTGATTCAGTGGAGATTGTTCATCCGGCGTAATGATGCCAGCTTTGATCATGAGGCGGATCGTTTCTTTCAAGTGGTGAGTCAGGGCAGCTTGCTCGTCTGCGGAAAGTGTTTCTGTGTGAGCCTGGATGCGGTCAGCAATCAGCTGACTGTGATTGCGAATGGTTGTTTTACCCTGTTCGGTACCATAAACGTTGACGATCCGACGGTTATCTTCGTTATGTCGACGCTCAACGAGCTGGCGTTTTTCTAATGTGGCGATCAAGCGGGTGAGTTGCGCCCGAGAAATGCCAGTGATATCAGCGAGTTGACTCATGCTGATACCTTGCCGTGAGTAGACATTCTTTAGCGTCATTGCTTGGAGTCGCGTTAGGCCGAACTCGTCCAATGTCCGGTTTGGGGTGATGGCCTGGGTAAGATCAGCAAATAGCTGTTCTAGTTCGAGACCATCGTTATTATGAGCTGTCATGTCATCACTTCCTTAATAGTTAAGAATTTAAAATAGTAGCTAGTAAACGATTATAAATAATTGACAACTATCAATTGTAAGTATAAAGTAGATTATTATCAATTATAGACTACTTGATTCTCAAGTGTAAAAGGTAGTCATTACTTTAGGTTAAATTTGAAAGGGACGTGGCCAATTATGAATGATTTTGAAACAATTAGTCAACTCGTTTTAAAAGAACGGATGTATCGTGGACGGCACGTTAAAGAAGCAGCCGACTGCTATTTTCCGGATGCAACTGTTACTACTAGCTGGCAAAGTGGACCCGTTTCCACTTTTTTAGGTAAGCAACCGGCTGATTTCAATAATTCATTACCCATCGTGGGTCGATTTGGTACGCCAATCGTCCATCAAAATGGGAATCGTGCTTATGTTGAACTTTCATCGACTACTAATCATTGGCAGATGATCAATGATGTGGAAGCAGTCATTGAATCATATATGCGACTTATCTATCGCGTTGAAAAACGGGATAATGAGTGGAAAATCGTTAATTTAACAGCAATTGATGAGGCCGATAAGATTCAACCAGCCATTCCCGGGCAAGACCTTAAGATAAATCCGGCAGATGTTGCTAAATTACGTCGTAGCTATCGCTTCTTAGCCTATGGCCGGATAAAGGCTGGTGGTGAAATCAGCCAAGATTTACTGGGGACTGATCGTAAAGCAGATGAAGATGGTCTTTATCAAAAAGCAGAAGAATGGCTTCACGAAAAGGATTAATTGAACAGTAGATATACTTTATAAAGATAAGGGGCATAAATGTTTCACATGGAACATTTGTGCCCCTTTTTGTGTTACTTTCCCTCTAAAAACTTCTCAGCAATGAAATCCCTAATTTGGGATTATAATCTGGGTTAATAATAGGGGAGGTGGTCACCGTGAACAATCTAGCCCAGTATCTGAAACGAGAAGGCGCACATTTTTCTGCCATTGAAGAACAAGAAATTAAGAAACTGAAAACCGCGCTTAAATCGCTGTGGTTCAATATTGCGATTTACCTAATAATCACCCTAATTGAGTATTGGTTAGCATCAATTGGACATTCACAGGCGTTAAAAGCGGATGCAATGAACAACTTATCCGGTGTGATTTCTACCTTATTTTTAATTGTCGGGTTGCACACGGCTACCGATTCAGATGATCACTTTTTAGTTGGCAAACGCATTCCGTTGTTGAACGGCCGAAATGATGACCGAATGCAACTATCGCGGTTTCGCATGGCGACAATTTTCACGTTGATTACCAGCTTGATCATCATATTTATGGCCGGACAGATCATTATTCAAAGTATTCAAGTCATGCTGAGCGACTCTGGAAGACGGCAACCTAATTTGTATTCAGCCCTTGGCGCTGGGATTGCGACTGTTCTGATGCTGGTGGTCTGGTATTTCAACTTTCATAACGGCAAACGTTTGAAAAACGCGGTGCTTTCCGCTGCTGCTAAGGATAGCATGGGCGATGTGGCAACCAGTTTTGGTACTTTAGTAACAGTTCTGACGGCCTTTTGGTTCGACGTTCCATGGCTAGATAGTACGGTTAGCATCATTATTGGATTCTTTGTCCTTTGGTCCGGACTAGTCATTTTCCAAGAGTGCACGTTGAATTTGGCGGATTACGTTGATCCGGATTTAGAGCAGCAAATCAAAGCTGCCATTGTTCAATTTGACGAGGTTCACCAAATCAGGGAATTTCGAAGTCGCTATAATGGTGATGTTTTGATTGTTGAAATGTTGATCATGGTTGACGCACGGATGGACGTGATGACGCTCTATAACTTAACGGAGCGGATTGAAAAACAGCTTGAGGCGCAGTTTCAGATTTTTGATGTGACGACTCAAGCTGTACCGGATCCCAGCGAGACTTGACAAGCTGATTGGGGGTTCATCGCTAATTATTTCTCCAATGAATAAAGAATAATCACAAATGGTCTCTCGTCATAAGAAGGGGGACTGTTTTTTATTATCATTACAATGAGAAAACCTGCGTGAAGAAATCATCTTATCATTGGTAGTAGATAGGTTGATTATTGGTGATAACGTGGAATAATGGGAGTATTGAGTAATTACGGGAGGAAACAGTCATGAAGCACATCGTTACGGGAATTATTGCCCATGTGGATGCAGGAAAAACCACTTTATCTGAAGCACTGCTTTATAAAGCCGGAACGCTTTCACAGCTGGGCAGAGTTGATAATGGGGATGCGTTTCTTGATCCTGATGATTTAGAGAAAAAACGTGGCATTACGATCTTTTCTCACGAAGCAAATTTACAGTATCAACAGCTCAATTTGACCTTGTTAGATACACCAGGGCACGCGGATTTCGGTGCCCAGACTGAACAGGTGCTCAGTGTGTTGGACTATGCTATTTTAGTGGTCTCTGCCACTGATGGTGTTCAGGGCTATACCCGGACGTTATGGCGGTTATTAGCTCGCTATCAGATTCCTACTTTTATTTTTGTGAATAAAATGGATGCTCCTGGTGTTGACCAAGAAGGGTTGCTGGCGCAGTTACAGACGGAATTATCGTCTGGTTGTGTCGCTTTTGATAATGAAAATATTGCCGATAACTATGAAGATATTGCGTTACAAGATGATTCAGTGCTAGATAGTTACATGGAGACAGAGACCCTCAGTGATGATGTGATTCGACAATTGATTAGCCAGCGGAAAGTTTTCCCCACTTATTTTGGTGCAGCGTTAAAGCTAACGGGCGTTGAAGCACTGATGTCGGGGTTGCAACGGTGGACCATTGAAAGACCAGAGAATCAGAGTTTTGGTGCTCGAATCTTTAAGGTGTCTCACGACGAAAAGGGTGAACGTCTAACTTGGGTTCGTGTTACGGGCGGAGCACTCCATCCTCGCGATGAAGTATTGCCGGACCAAAAAATCAATCAGCTACGGCAGTACAACGGGGTGAAGTACACGGTCAGTCAGACTATTACTGCAGGGGAAGTCTGTGCGATTACTGGTTTAATTGGGACACGGCCAGGACAGGGTCTGGGTGACTTAGCCGATAGTGAGGCACCAGTATTACAGCCAGTTTTGACGTATAAAGTTGATCCTAAAGGTAATGATCTTCACGCTTGTTTAGAGGCCTTACAGCAACTAGAAGATGAAGACCCGCAGCTTCATGTCACTTGGTCTAATCAGTTACAGGAAATACGGGTACAGTTGATGGGGACGATGCAGTTAGAAGTGATTCAACAATTACTGCAACATCAATTCAACTTGGATGTCTCTTTCGATGAGGGCAGCATTCTTTACAAAGAAACCATTACGGGTTCAGTAGAAGGAGTGGGTCATTTTGAGCCTTTACGTCACTACGCTGAAGTTCATTTACTCATGGCACCCACTGAGCCTGGCAGTGGTGTTACCTTTGCATCGAATTGTTCGCTGGAGGTACTGGATAAGAATTGGCAACATCAGATCATGACTAATTTAGCTGCTAAACAGCACTTGGGCGTTTTGATTGGCGCACCCATTACTGATATGAAAATCACGTTGATTGGTGGACGTGGCAGCATTGTGCATACGGTTGGTGGTGATTTTAGAGAAGCTACCTGGCGAGCGGTTCGCCAAGGACTCATGATGACTAGGCAGCAAGGCAAAGCACAGTTGCTAGAACCATGGTACCAATTTCGGCTGACAGTGACACCAGATCAGGTTGGTCGGGCAATGAACGATATTCAGCTGATGAATGGGCAGTTTGAGGCACCAGACAATACTGGGGGAACCGTGGTCACCTTAACCGGTAGCGCACCAGTTGCAGAGATGCAAGGGTACGCCCAAACGGTGAACGCCTATACCCATGGTCAGGGTGAACTGGAGTGTGTAGTTGATGGCTATCGACCATGTCACAACGCCGATGACGTGATTGCTGCAGCTGATTATGATCCAGTAGCTGACTTAGAGAACACACCAGATTCTGTTTTCTGTGCCCATGGTGCCGGTTATCCAGTAAAATGGGATCAGTTACCGGTAATGGCGCATTATCCGTATGCGAAAAAATAATTAAGAAAGGGCACCTTTAAGTGGAAAACTTAGGGGTGCCTTTTGAATTATTTTAAGATATAGTTATTAGGCTTTTAAAAGATGGTATTCGCACAATTTAACGGCTGACACAGTTACATTGAAGGAATTAGTATCAAAAAGAGCCAGGCGGTAAAGCAAAAGATGAGTAGCAGAATAACTAAGGATGTCCAAAGTAAGCGCTTGTGATTAGTTTTGTGGCCGAAGTATATCAGTACTAGCATGGTGAACGTAAAGATAAAAATATACGTTATCATCTTGTTCCTCCTCTGTGTTGAAATCATATTGTACTACGATATACGGCCAAAGGTGAATTATTTGTGAATGATTAAGTTTTAGAAAACGCTTTAATTGTAATCGGAATGTGTTAAAATCAAATAAGAATTATTCTAAATTATATTTTGGTGACGCATATTTACAAGGAGGCTTTCCGGTATGGCAATTGATTTAAAGGATGTCCAGTCCGTCTATAAGGATGCAGGCAGTAACATTATTTTTTCAACTATGAACTTGAAACGTCAGGATCACGATGCTGATTTAGAAATGATTCAAGATCTTGCTGAACACCTGCCAGCTTTCGAAAATTCACTGAATATTCGCTATCCAGATGCGGGATTAGCTGTTGCCTTTGGTTTCTCGCGTAAGGCCTGGGATTATCTTTTCCCTAACGCCAAGCGGCCTAAAGAACTAGAGGAATTTGAGCCAGTAGTGGGGCCAAAATACACTGCGCCAGCCACACCGGCCGATCTTTTCTTCCATGTGCGGGCCAAAGATTCCGCTGTCCCCTTTGAATTAATGACTATGGTGATGGAACGAATTCAAGACAACGTAACGGTACTTGATGAAACGCATGGTTTCCGTTACTTTGAAGGTCGCGCTATTATTGGTTTTGTAGACGGAACAGAAAATCCTAGCGCGTTAGATACGCCGGACTATGCGGTGATTGGTGACGAGGATCCAGACTTCATCAATGGGTCATATGCGTTCGCCCAGAAGTATGCTCATGATATGGAAGCGTGGAATAAGCTGAAGACGGAACAGCAGGAACAGGCAATTGGTCGGAAGAAATTTAATGATGTGGAACTTGAAGATGAACAAAAGGCGCCGAATGCGCACAATATTGTGTCTCAGGATAACGAGGGTGGTGTCGAGCATAAGATTGTTCGGATGAACGTGCCGTTTTCTAATCCAACTGAAGGGGTGAATGGCACCTACTTTATCGGCTATGCCCGACACTGGGAAGTCACTAAACGGATGCTAGAGGGCATGTTCACCAAGTCGGATCGGTTGTTAGACTTTTCCACACCTGAAACTGGCGAAGTGTTCTTTATTCCCTCATTCACAGTTTTAGGTAAGATTGCAGAAGGTGAAGAATTTTAATATTGGATCAAAGGAAAGGCCTGTTGCTTGCTAACGGGCCTTTTTCATTACCGTACGTGGCGTGAATTGCCGATATCTTAATAATCGCGTTTTACGTATTTAGACCGTCCACTAGAGGAGAATGGATTTTACGGGAATTCGTCCAGATGTTGAGTGAAAATAATTGACTATGTCTTGTATTCTGCCATAATAGCACCAAAAATAAAGTATCGGAGTGAATACAGTGACTAAGCTGACTTTAGTAGTACCCACTTATAATTTAAGTCATTATTTCAATGAAACACTGGAAACGATTGCCAATCAAACCGCAGATTTTGAATTATGGCTGGTTGATGACCATTCAACGGATGGTACAGCGGAAAAAGCAGCCGAATTTATTAATGGTGTGCCAATGTTTCACGTGGAACAATTTGACCATCACCGAGGCGTTTCAGTTGCACGAAATTTTGGTATCGAACACGCCACTGGTGATGTAGTGGCTTTTGCAGACGGTGACGATCGATTGCATCCAGACTTTGTTAAAACACTGGTGAATGGCTTTCAAGAGGGGACACCCGCTGTTGCGGTTGGCTATCAATGGTGGCATACACCGGTGAATCCACGGGACCGCTATGAAACACTGTCACAGCAGACCATGTTTCGACAAGTTAGTCAGCGCGGTTCTGAAGTAGGCGGTTATATTTGGAACAAGGCTTACTCGCTGGCGGCTATTGAACAACAGCAATTACGGTTTGATGAGTCATTGTCCATCGCTGAGGATTACTTATTTACCGCTACGTTTGTGGCGAATAATCCGGGTGTTTATGTGTATGATCCGGCAATTAGGTATACCAAAATCAATCGGCCGAATAGCACTTTACGGTCACGTAGCTTTTCGGACCGGCGAGTTGAAGATCAGGTATTTGAGCGTATCTATCAAATGGGAGAACGATTATGAAAGTGATAAATTAACTGGAGGCAGCTCATGACAGAGAGTAGTATTATGCAACTTAGAGTTACGCTTAAAGATGTCAAACCGGACACTTGGCGTCGAGTATTGGTTCCTACAAGTATTCGTTATGACCAACTACATGCGATTATTCAAGTGTTATTCGGCTGGACAAATAGTCATTTGCACAGCTTTTCACCGGCTGATATTCCGACTACTGAATATGGCATGGTGATGCCAGACCTGGATATGGGAGATAACATGTTGAACGAAAGTGAACACTTTGCATATCCGGATCTGGAGAAGGGTAATGTGATGTACACTTACGATTTCGGCGCTAGCTGGATTCATCAAATCGAACTGGAAAAAATGATCACGATGAAAGCTTTTATTGAGGCGGGACATCATCAATTACCGGTAGTGACGGCAGGTCGCGGGCCAGAACGAATTGAAGCAACTGGAGATCGTGGCAGAGCATTCAACGCACGAAATATTGACGGCCTATTTGCAGAGTTTGCGGGTAGTTGGGATGAAGCTTATTAGGATAAACACGTTTGCAGCAGCGTGCAGGCGTGTTTTTTAATGACGGATGAATTAATAGTTGACGGGTAAACGGATATGCGTTATATTTTATTGGTGGTCGGCAACATAAAAATGAAACCACAAGCATTGATGAACTTAAATGGGGGATCTCACATGAAAATTGGTATTATTGGTGCAACTGGACACGTTGGCCAAGCTGTATATAAGGAAGCCATTGCGAATAACATTGAAGCTACGGCAATCGTTCGCGATGCCAAAAAGGCGCAGTCGTTACTAGGTATCGATGCTGAAATTATGGAAAAGGACGCACTGACGCTAACTTACACTGATTTAAAGGCTTTTGATCACGTGGTAGACGCTTTTGCATCATTAAAGGCTTATCAGCATTTAGATTTGGCTACGAATTTGATCACGGCCTTTCGAGAAAAGACGGATACAAAACTGATCTTCATTATTGGTGCTAGTACCTTATTGGATGATGCTGGCCAGCCAATGATCAATGAAGTGTTGAAGAAGTATGCCGGTCAGCCCTGGATTGAGGCACCCGTTCAACAAAGTCACGAATTTGAATATCTCAAATGGGTGGATAACGTTGATTGGATTGCGGTTACGCCCCAAAATGAATTAAATGATGGGCCTAAAACGAACTTTAAAATCGGCGGCGACCAGCCAATAGTTAACAAAGAGGGTAAGGCCACAACCACAACTGGTAATTTAGCCGCTGCAATTGTGCAGGAAATGGTAGCACCCAAGCATATCAGACAACGGTTTAGCGTTGTTGATGCTTAATCAAACAAATAGCTCGGAACTGCAAAGAATGGCAGTTCTGAGCTATTTTTAGTTAGATTCATCAAAGAAAATTGTTTCTCGCTGCCAAGTCGCAATCAGTTGATCGATTTCACTGGTTTCGAAGACGTCTTTTTCAGGTTCCGAGAAGTTGACGATAATGTTTTCCATTCCGGGTGCAAAGAATAATTTGGCTGCTACTTCACAGTCGGTGATGTATAACTCTCTGTTGTCGACCCGCTTCTGCAAGAAGTCCGCCAACAACTCCCGCATATGATCCGTTCCTTCACGAGTAATCGGGGTGACATCGGCTTCAAAATCATCTTTGTAATATAGCATGATAGACATCAAATACCAGTTATGATAAAAAATTTCAACAAACTGATGGTAGAACAAATGTAGTGAATCAATGAGCGAACCATCACTTTTATCCGTCATTAGCTGGGCTAATTTATCAAATTCATCTTTAATATCAGTGATTAACAGGATTTTGACGATGTCTTTTTTACCCTCGGGGAAGTAGTGATAAAGTGTGCTGACGTTTCGACCGCTAGCTCTCACAATATCGCTGACTTTCGTTTTGTCATATCCCTGCGTCTTGAAAAGGTCTTTAGCAGTGTCGATAAATAGCTGTTTCCCGCGATTATATTGATCTTGTCGTTGTGATTGTTTTCCCGTCATACTGACGCTCCCCCTTCTTCGTTAAAACCATTATACACGAAATTTTATTAAGAAAAACTCATAAAGTAATACTTGACGAGTTTAAAATAAGGGCATAGACTATGGTCAATGAAGGAGGTTGTGAAATATGTTACTAATTACCTGTGCTTACGGTAAAGTTGGACGCCAAATTGTCCCTTACCTTGCTAAAAAGGGTTTTGAGATTCGTGCCATTGACATGAACCCTGATATTAAGAAACTTGAACAGCAGGGGGTTAAAGAAACGCTTGTTGGCGATAGCCGCGATCCGAAATTCGTTGCTCAAGCAATGAAGGGTGTGGATCAGGTGCTATACATTCCACCGCAGTTTACTTATCAAGAAGCTAAGATGGGCCGTATCGCAATCGATGCAGCGATTGATGCTAAGGTCAGCAAGTACGTTTACTTATCCTGCATGTATCCTAATATGAGTACGCTATTGCAACACCGAATGAAGGCTAAGGATGAACAATACTTGCTTTACCGTGGGTTCGAAAGCGGATTAGATTGGAGTGTCCTGCGTCCTTCTACCTATCACCAAAACATCTTCATGAAGATGTTTTATGATATGGGTGAATATCCAAGTATGTGTGACATCGACAAGCTGGTTTCATGGGTTGACCCCTTGGACGTTGCCGATTGTGCCATCAAGATGCTCACGGAAGATGGCTACAAGTACGCTATTTATACTTGCAGTAACGAATCCATGACCCCTAGAGACGTTGCGACAATTATGACCAAAGTTTCTGGCAAAGAAATCACCCCAATCTCCGTTCCTGAAGATAAGCTCGTGGAATACTGGCCAGATTACTTCGCAGGCAGTGACAGTTTTGCAACTGAAACCTTCTACGCACTGCGTAAGACTTATAACAAGTGGGGCTGGGCTGGTAACAATAAGCAGTTGATTGAATTACTGGACCACAAGCCTCGTAGCGTTGCTAACTGGTGCGCCCGTCAATTAGTTGCTAATGAGATCAAACCAACTGTTTCAGTTGAAGATACCGAGAAGACATCGAATAGTTTCGATTTATTCTAACGTTTCATGTGAAATAGTTATTAAATACTCATAGGAAAAGGAGTGCTTTAGAATGGCTGATTCTAAAAAAGTTGTTACATTAATCACAGGTGCTGAAAGAGGTATGGGTTTCTATCAAGCTAAGACATTGGCTCAACATGGTCAATTCGTCTTCATCGGTGCCTATAACATGGATCTTGGTCAGAAAGCTGTTAAAGAATTGCAGGATCAAGACTTAAATGTTGCCTTGGTACACTGTGACATTACTGATCAAAAGACGATTGATGAAACCATCAAGGCGATTGATGACAAATTTGGTTACCTTAACATCTTAATTAACAATGCCGGTATTTCAGGTCCTGAAGGTGTTTTACCATCAGAAACGGCAGAAAAAGACTTGCGTGGTGTCTTTGAAACCAATTTCTTTGGAACTGCTGCAATGACTAAGGCTGCTGTTCCATTATTGAAGAAAGCTTCGTATGGTAAGATCATTACCATTACCAGTGATATGGGTTCATTAGGTCTTGCGACGGATTCAACATCAATGTTCTCACACATTAACGCCTTCCCATATCAAGCTTCTAAGACAGCCTTGAACGCCATGACTATTTCATATAGTAAAGAGTTTAGAGATACGAAAGTTAATATTACAGCCAACTCAGTTAACCCAGGTATGACCGCGACTGACCTAGTTGACAAAGAAATGTTCGAGAAGAATGGTGCTAAGCCACTTGAAAGTGGTGCTCACCGTGCCATTGAATTGGCATTAGACCCTAAGAATGAATTAAATGGTACCTTCACAGAAGATGCTGGTATCGTACCGTGGTAATTTAAGCATTAAAGGTTATTAGATTGTTTGGAAGGAGTAACACACCTTATGATTACAGTTACTTCAGCTGCCGGACATGCCGGTAGCCACGTTGATCTGTTGGATGTCAGTGAAGTTGCTGCTAAAAGTTGCTAAGGACCCAGATACTTACAACAAGTTGACTGGCGAGCATGCTGGTGCCACCCCTATTGAGTTAGAGAAGTTCTTGGATGAGAATCCGTTTGTGCTTAAGACGTTACTTGGACGCAAACCAACTACCTTTGAAGAGTATTTGAAGCGTGAAATTCAGTAGGTTTCAATAAATATATGTATTGGAAAAGGATGACTATCAAAAGTAGCCGTTCTTTTTTGATTTAAGAGATTCGCAAACCTTCTTAAAGCTTTCTCAACATTCTTTTTGGCTTCTTTTAAGTTCTAAAATCTAAACTGAATGTAGTTTCAAAGATAAGGAGTGTGAAACGGATGCTACTTGACCATGATGCTAAAATGATTAACATTGTTGCTGCACAGATTACCAAAGTGTTTTACCCCTTCGTGGTGGCAAAAACTGAGCAGGGCGACTATCTCCATATCAATTTATCAGATAAAGAAATCGAAGATCCCTTATTTTGGGATGAACTACGTAGTATTTTAAACGCTAAACTTTGGGTACCAGTTGGTCGAAAATATCACCAGTTATTGGATAATGGCTGGTTAGTCTCAGAGCCTAAAAGTGAAGATGGCTGGCTAGTGCCGGAACCTTAAATAAGTAAATAAACTTTTAGGACGTGTTGTTGGGTGAAATTACTGACAGCACGCCTTTTTAGTGTCTAAAAGGGGAGCTAATTACAGTAATCCGAACCGGTTAGTGATAAGCTAGAAACACGTTATATGCTATAATGCCTTTAAATTTAAAACCAAAAATTATAGTGACAACCATTTGGACTGATGTCATCAGTTCTACAAAATAAGGTTAGAGTGGAGGGATCATTATGAAACTAAGCGTGAAGAAAACTTCGGAATTATCCGTTCCTGAATTACTAGAAATCACGAAGGCCCGCATCAAGGTGTTTGTGGTGGAACAGGAGTGTCCGTATCAAGAAATTGATGATCAAGATGATGATGCTATCCACATGATCCTTCGTGTTGATGGTGAGTTAGCTGCCTATACACGAATTATTCGTAATTCTAGTAGCAATTATGTTAGCTTCGGTAGAGTATTGGTCGTTAAAAAATTTCGAAAACAGCACCTTGGTCGGGAAATAGTGAGCGCTACAATTGAGGAAATCAAAGAAGATTTCCCGGGAAATGATATTAAAATTGCGGGGCAAAGCTACCTATTAGATTTTTACAAATCGTTTGGGTTTAAACCGGTTTCTGACGTTTATTTAGAGGATGGTATTCCACACGTTGATTTAGTACTTAAAGTACTCGAATAGGGTTACTTGTATGAGTGTTATTACAGCGTACATTGCAGAGCAACCAACTGAATTCCAACCCCAGCTGACGCGTTTATATCGATTACTAAAAGGTGTTTTACCAGATGCAAAAGAAAAAATTTCGTATGGTATGCCGGCCTTTATTCAATCCCAACCAATCATTTATTTTGGGGCCAATAAGCACCACATTGGTATTTATCCTACTAGTGAAGGTATTGCTTTTTTTGCTGCTGAACTAGTCGGATATCCAACCACAAAGGGCAGTTGGCACCTGAGCTATGACGAACCGTTGCCGGAACAACTGATCATTAAAATGGCACAGCATCGATTGGCAGTTGTGCAGCACGGCTGAGCGATGTTCTGGAAGCTAGAAATCGGAATCAGTTACTAAATTCAATATTAACAAAACTAACGCCAACTACATGGCAGCCGGAATAAAGATGGCATGACATGCAGTTGGCGTTTAATGATGAAGGCAAGATAGTGGGTGTGCACATATGAACCAGCTAGCTTGGCTTCTTTTTCTGGTTTTTCAGAAACCCATTTAACACGATTAACGCAAGTTTCCAGAGGAAAATAAAAAACGGTGATTTCCTTCAGACAGCGGGAGTTAACTTCGTTGCTGACACAAAGCAGTTAATTATTTCTCTAAACGGCGGGTCGATTCTCGTTCGATTATTTTAAAGGGTAGGTACTGCTTTTGGATGGTTTTACCATCAGTCAAAAACTTGATTCCGGCTAGTCCCATTTCGTAAAAGGACTGACTAATACTGGTGATCCGCGGTCGCACCATATCCACGATGTCTGTACCGTCAAAACTGACAAGGCTGATGTCATCTGGGACTTTAAGGCCCGCTTCAGTGATGGCATTCAGCATACTGACCGCGGTGAGATCACTGGCGCAGATTGCACTGGTGATTTCACGCTTTTTTGCATAAACTTGCCAGGCTTTTTCACCGTCATCGTACGTACACGTCCCGTACTGGATCCAATCGGGTTCGACTTTTAAATGATGATCAGACATACATTGTAAATAGCCCGCGATTCGTTGATTAATGGATCCAGCGGTAGGGATACCCGCTATTGCGATCTTAGTGTGCCCCTTATCAATCATGAGTTGAGTTGCTGCATAGCCCATCTGATAGTTATCAGACGTCACAAAAGGGATGGCTGTATCCGTCACAGAAGTTGATAGGCAAATGCTAGGGATACTGGTGCTATTGAGGGTTGCGATGACGTTATCATCAAGCTCCAGGGAAACCAATATAATGCCCATGACAGCCCGTTCAATCACCGTCTGAATGGCTTTAAGCTGGGACTGTTCATCGCGATTTCCGGCATGGAGGATGAACACGTTAAGGTCATCTGAAGCAGCTTTTGATTCAATGGCGTCAATGATGTGTTCGCTAAAATTGGATTTGGTATTGGAGACGACAACGGCAACGATGCGACTTTTTTGATTGACCAAATCGGCTGCTGAAGTATTACGCACGTAGCCCATTTTATTGGCGGTTTCGGTCACCCGTTTAACGGTCTGACTACTATGCTGTCCCTTTTTGTGTAAAATACGTGACACAGTGGCCACGGATAGTTGAGTGGCTTTGGCAATATCTTTAATTGTGACTCTGTTTTGTAATGTCATATGATCAGTCCTCAAAAAAGATTCTCATTTTATTATCGACCTTCGTCCCTAGAAATAGTAGGGGTTTGATGTAATTCTTACACCGAAAAATGAAAAAAGTTGTTCTAAAGGTATTGTAAACGTTTACAGAAGGAACTACAATAATTGCTGTAAACGTTTACATAACTTTTTTTTCGGGAGGTGTTTCTTGTGGAAAGTTCACAAGGAAGCATAGGTACTGTTAAGCCACATGTATCAAGTAGGACTAAAGCAGAGAACGCAAAGAAACAAACACATTCCCTACCAAATATTAGCTTAAAAACGATGTTCGCCATCACCTTTGGTTTTTGTGGGGTCAACATGGCGTTTTCACTGCAAACATCACAAATGAGTCGGATTTTTCAAACGATTGGAGCAGATCCAACTAAACTTGGCTACTTCTTTATCTTTCCACCGCTGATTGGGATGATCGTTCAACCAATCTTAGGTAAGTTTTCAGACGGTTTTTGGTCACCACGGTTTGGTCGTCGAATGCCACTTTTGATGGTGGCTGCACCGCTTGCCGCGATTGTGCTGGTTCTCTTACCGAATGCTGGATCGTTTGGGTTCGGTTTTGCGTCACTGGCTGCATTGCTATTTGGTTCAATTGCAATTATTTTAATGGATCTTTCAAATAACGCATGTATGCAACCATTCCGGATGATTATTGGTGACATGGTCAACGAAAATCAAAAGGATCAGGCTTGGTCATGGCAACAAGCTTTCAGTAACGTTGGTGGTGTGTTAGCCAACCTGTGTCCCTTCTTCTTAACCTGGATTGGGGTCGCTAACATCGCCAAGCGTGGTGTTGTACCGCTGTCAGTTCGGTTATCATTTTACATTGCAGCTATTGTGTTACTGGCTACCTCAATTTACACGATTGTATCCGTAAAAGAATACGATCCAATTACCTACGCAAACTATCATAATTTTGATCCTAAAGAAAAGAAGAAAAAGAAGTCATACTGGACACTGATCAAGGAAGCACCAAGTACTTTCTGGCAAGTTGCTATTATTCAATTCTTTGCTTACTTTGGTATTCAATATCTTTGGACTTATACCACCGGTGCCATTGCTAAAAACGTTTGGCACACCGCTAATGCCACTTCTGCAGGGTTTCAATCCGCCGGTAACTGGTATGGTGTTTTAACCTTCGTTCAATCAGTTGTTGGGATTCTCTACGGGTTCTTAGTTTTGTCACGGACCAGTCAATACAAGCGGAAGTTCTGGTACCGAATTGGTTTGGCCAGTGGTGGTTTGGGCATGATTTGGACTGCCTTTACGCATAACCAGTATGTATTAATTATCGCCTTTGTTCTGATTGGGATTTGTTTCTTAACGATGCACACTGAACCATTTGCTATTTTCACTACGACAACAGATGGTGCTAACGATGGTGCTTATATCGGATTGTTTAACGTCTTTATTTGTTTGCCACAAATTGTTGCATCAATCAGCAGCTTCGTGATTTTCCCAATGGTGGGTGATTCAATGCCAACAATGATTGTTATTGGTGGTGTTTCATGGTTAATCGGTGCGGCATTAATGGACATTATCAAAGTTGAAAAGAAAACGGCATAATATTTTGTAAGAGGGATGAGATAGACATGACGACAGATTCATTTGATTTTACTGATAACGACCAACGCGTTCAGGTGGTTTCAGCTAACAAAAGCCTGACTTTCTCGGTTGTGAAACCCGAGATTGTTCAAGTCTTTCAGGATTATGGTAAAAGCACGCATTCGTACGCTGTGGAGGGCGACAAAGCCGTTCCAACGAAGTATGCCGTGGCTAAAGATGGCGATGTCATTACCATCAAAACAGATGCGTTGACAGTTAAGGTTGATCCTCAGTTGCACGTAGATGTGTATGATCAAGATAACCAGCCATTAGTTATTCACTATAATGGGCAGCGTGAGTCAATTAATCAAAATATTGATGCTGCACATAAAAAAATTGTTCGTTCTGAGGGTCACGAAGTCGCAGCGATAGATGAAGCAAGTAATACTTACTATGAAGTGCTTAACCGATTAGACGACGATGAACAGTTTTACGGCTTAGGTGGCAAGACTGGCTTCTTGAACAAACGCGGTTATGAGTATGATAACTGGAATACCGATGAACCACGGCCACACATTGAAAGTTTTACCCACTTGTATAAGTCGATTCCAGTTCTATTTGGGTTGAAGCAGGGCCATCCATATGGGCTGTTCTTTGACAATACGTATCGCAGTCACTTTGACCTGGGTAAGGAAAGCGACAAGTACTACGTGTACTCGGCTGATGACGGTAACTTGAACTATTACATTCTTGGTGGCCGTACCTTGAAGGATGTTGTTGCAAATTATACCTATTTAACTGGTGTTGTTCCTTTGCCGCAACGCTGGATGTTAGGTTACCAACAATCTCGTTGGGGTTACAGTATGGATCAAAGTCGTGTTGAAGAGATTGTCGATAAGTTTGAGCAGTATCATTTACCGCTTGAAGCCATTCACTTCGATATCGACTACATGAAAGGTTATCGGGTATTTACTTGGGATACAGATAAGTTTGCTGATCCTAAGGCATTCTTAACTTCATTACGGAAACGTGGTGTTCGCGTAATTCCAATCTTGGATCCCGGTGTTAAACAGGATAACGATTATGACATCTATCAAGAAGGACTCAAAAAGGGTTACTTCGCCAAGAACAAAGATGGCTCGGTTTATATCAACCGCGTTTGGCCTGGTCAGTCAGCCTTTCCGGATTTTGGTAACCCAGAAGTCCGCCAATGGTGGGGTAAGCACTGCAAGTTCCTGTTAGATAAGGGTGCTGCCGGGATTTGGACGGACATGAACGAGCCAGCTACTTTTGATGGTGATATGCCGGATGACGTGGTGATGTCGGATGAAAATCAGGCTTCAACCTCGAAGATGATGCACAACGTTTATGGTCATAATATGGCTAAAGCTACTTATAATGGGATCAAAGACGCTACGGGTAAGCGGCCATATGTGATCACTCGGGCAGCCTATGCCGGCACACAGAAGTATTCTACTGTCTGGACGGGTGATAACCAAAGTCTCTGGCACCATTTGCAGATGTCGATTCCTCAACTATGTAACCTTGGAATGAGCGGTTTTAGTTATACCGGAACTGATATTGGTGGATTTAGTGCTGATACAACGGCAGAATTGCTAACTCGCTGGGTCGAAGCGGCATTATTTAGCCCATTATTTAGAAACCACAGTGCGCTACAAGTTCGTAATCAGGAACCGTGGGTCTTTGGTAAGCAAGTCTTGGACATCTATCGTAAATTCTTAAACTTACGCTATCGCTTTATTCCGTATTTGTATGATTGTTTCCACAATGAAACTCAAGATGGGTTGCCAGTTATGCGTGCGCTAGTTCTCAATTATCCCGATGATCAAACGGTTCGCAACATGAATGATGAATACATGGTCGGTGACAACGTTTTGGTTGCACCAATCGTTTCGCAGGGACAAACTGCTCGTGCAGTTTACTTGCCTGAAGGGCAGTGGGTTGCTTTGGACACCGGTGTTGAATATGCCGGTAAAACAACGATCTTGGCTAACGTACCATTAGATAAGCTGCCAATTTTCATCAAAAAGAATACGCTGATGCCATGGGGACAAGAGGTTGAACATCTCTCTGATCAACCGGATGCAACCATGACCTTCAGATTATTTGGTGACGCGGCTACGTATACTCATTATCAAGATAATGGTGTTGATTTTAAGTATCAAAATGGTGAATATAACGAATACACTGTAAAGACAAGTGTTGCAGGTGATTGCAGTGTGAGTCTTACTCATCATGGCTATGATGGCCAATATAAGACGATTAATGTACAGTTGAATGATCAACTTGTGACGTTCAATTATGATGACAAGACTGCCAAGTATGTTGCTGAAAAATAAGAATGGATACAACTTGGTAGAATATAGAATTTAACACAAACAAGCACTGATCCCGTAAAATCAACGGAACCAGTGCTTGTTTGTGTTTTCATCCGTTTCAGTAAAAAGAGCCAAATTAGAATCATTATTTTTTGAAAACCATGAAAATTAACGCTATTTTTAAGACTATAACGCATTCAGAAAGTTATCACATGCTAAATAAATGAGAAAATTTACTATATTTTAATAGAACTTAATTGTCATTCGGCTAATCGTTGGTTGTGCAAAAAAATACCATTTTTACCCTTTGTTAATTGAAATAATAAGCTAGTTGTTAAAAGCGGTATAGATCCACTGAACAACCGACTTCCCTTTAACACTCACTGCGCTAGAAGGAACGGTCGGCTGCTTACAGTCAACGGTATAGATCCAGCCGCGAGACCCAGTAGAATCAGCTAAGTTACTAATATTGTTAAAGTAGGGATAGCCGTTAACCGGCTGGGAAAAGTAGGCAATATCGTGTTTTTGGAAGTAGCGCTTGGATACGTCAAAAACGGTATCACTGTCCCGCCAAGAAACATCTCGAGGAATCGTAAAGACCTTTTGAATAGAGGTATTCTGGTGACGGTATTCCGAAGGCGTCAAGCCAGTGCGTTGCTTAAAAATCTTGGTAAAGTAGCTGGTTTGCTGAAATCCAGTTTGGTTAGCAATGTAATTGATCGGTAATTTTGAAAGTGCCAGTCTTTCACTGGCAATGGCAATTTTTCGATAATTAATGTAGTCGATAAAGTTAACATCCAAGACTTTCTTGAAGATTCGACTGAGGTAGGAAGGTGATAGAAAGACTTCTTGCGCTACAGTTGAAAGAGAAATCGTGTGACGGATGTTTTTTTCAATGTATTGAATTGCAGCATCAATACTTTGGTTAACCCCATCGTCTTCCCCTTGAGATGTGGTCTGCAGACTATTTTCTGTGTTGTGATACTTGTTCCGATCGGTTTTAACTGGCTGAGTCGTAATTTGATTGCCTTCAGCTGTTGTTGCCCGCAGAAAAGTATCGAAGTAGCGGATTTGAGAAATCTGTTCCGTGTCCAGTGCGTCCCAAACTGAAACCGTAATGTTAAATTCGGGTTCTAGTAGTTGGTTGAAGATATTTTCCAAGTAGCTGCGGGAGAGGTAAATGCGTTGTTGGGAAACGTTGACTGAATTACAAATAATAAAGCCCCATAACCGATGTTCAATGGTTACTGGAAAGATGGCGTAAACCTTGAACGCATCAAAATTAATGTTTTGTTGAACCTCGTTAAGCCCCGAAAAAACAGTATTATCTTTGAGGAGTTGCTCATCTAGTGTATAGAAAACGGTATCAATCTGAGTGATACCTGAAAACGTCGCTACTGCCCCCGCGAGTGTGCGATAGTCTTCTTTTTTTAGTGGATAATCGATCATTAAGGTCCTCCTCCTGGAAGTATGACAGTCTTTTCACATATGCTTCATGAAAATGGTAAGCGCTATCAAGTACTCTAAATTCGATTTTAAAATAATTGTAACGTTAATTCAACATTATTTTTAAATAAATTTGTATTATTTTACACTAATACAACATTTTTTTGAAAGCGTTTACTATTTTTGACATCGAAAAAATCACTTGCTTAAAATATCACAAATAATATCACCTATAATGTAAGTGTTTTCAAAACTAATTGGAAGTGCGTAGAAATTAGATAATAACAGTATTTTAACGGTTACTGTCTAGCATCACCGCAGTTCCAAAATTTAGGAGGAAGCTCTAATGAACCAAGAAGCTTTAGGATTAATCGAAACGAAAGGTCTGGTTGCCTCAATCGAAGCAGCCGACGCAATGGTCAAGGCCGCAAATGTCGACCTGGTGGGCCAAGAAAAGATTGGTCATGGGTTAGTTACAGTTATGGTACGTGGTGATGTTGGTGCCGTAAAAGCAGCTGTTGATGCAGGTGTTCAAGCTGCTGAAAATATTGGTGAAGTTCTCTCTAACTACGTCATTCCACGTCCACATAGCGATGTTGAAAAAATTCTTCCAGATCCTAAGAAACTCTCTGCTGAATAGTCAGAACGCCTGATTAGGATAGGAGATTAGGGTATGAGTAAGGATAAAGACGCGTTAGTTGAGCAGGTAATGAGTGAGCTTCTCAAAAAAGGAATCTCACTTAAAGATAAAAATCAGTCAAATGCATCGGGAGGATTCGAAATGAATGATTTTTTAAACTCTACTAGTGTTGTCCCTGAGTTTGTTGGAACTCGTGAAATCGGTGACACCATTGGTATGTGCATTCCCAGTGTTGACCCAACTCTGTTAGATCAACTTCACATTACAAAGCGTTACTCTGTACTTGGTGTTCTTAGTGCTCGTTCAGGTGCTGGTCCTCATATTATGGCGATGGACGAAGCTGTTAAGGCAACTAACACAGAAGTTATCGATATCGAGCTGCCACGTGATACAAAGGGCGGTGCTGGTCATGGTTCTTTGATTCTTATTGGTGGGTATGACCCTTCAGATGTTCGTTCAGCTATCAATGTTGCATTGGATAACTTGAGCCGGACTTTTGGAGATGTTTATAACTCTGCTGCTGGTCACTTGGAATTACAATTTACTGCCCGTGCTTCAGGCGCCTGCCACATGGCATTTGGTGCTCCTGAGGGTAAGGCTTACGGTTTGATTTGTGGCGCCCCTGCTGGGATCGGTGTTGTTATGGCCGATACTGCTATTAAAACTGCTGGTGTAAACGTACTTTCCTTTGCTTCTCCTTCACATGGAACAAGCTTCTCAAACGAAGGTATGGTTCACATTAGTGGTGATTCAGGTGCCGTTCGTCAAGCTGTTATGGCTGGTCGTGAAGTTGGTCTGAAACTTTTGGCACAACTTGGCGAAAAACCAGTAAATGACTTTCCATCATACATTAAGTAGCAGGGAGGAGGAACAATATTGAAACGTCAAAAAAGATTTGAAAAATTAGAGAAACGTCCAGTACATCAAGATGGGTTCGTTAAGAACTGGGACGATGAAGGTTTAGTTGCTCTTAATGGTAAGAACGATCCAAAACCAAGTATCACGATTGAAAACGGTGTTGTTACTGAAATGGATGGTAAGAAGCGTGAAGACTTCGACCTTATCGATAAGTACATCGCTGAATACGGGATCAACTTGGACAACGCTGAAAAGACTTTAAACACGGATTCAGTTAAGATCGCCAACATGATGTGTGATCCTAATGTTCCCCGTGCTGAAATTATTAAATATACAACTGCTATGACACCAGCAAAGGCTGCTGAAGTTATCAGTCAATTAAACTTCGCTGAAATGATCATGGCAACTCAAAAGATGCGTCCACGTCGGACACCTATGACTCAAGTCCACGCCACTAACACTTTAGACAACCCAGTTGAAATTGCTGCTGATGCTGCCGAAGCTGCATTGCGTGGGGTTCCTGAAGAAGAAACCACCACTGCCATTGCTCGTTACGCACCTATGAACGCCATTTCAGTTATGGTCGGTGCACAAGCAGGTCGTCCAGGTGTTATCACTCAATGCTCTGTTGAGGAAGCTGATGAATTGAGTTTAGGTATGCGTGGGTTTACTGCCTATGCCGAAACCATTTCAGTTTATGGGACTGACCGGGTCTTCACTGATGGTGATGATACCCCTTGGTCAAAAGGTTTCTTAGCTTCTTGCTACGCTTCACGTGGGTTGAAGATGCGGTTTACTTCAGGTGCCGGTTCAGAAGTTATGATGGGCTACACTGAAGGTAAATCAATGCTTTATCTTGAAGCACGTTGTATCTACATTACCAAAGCTTCAGGTGTTCAAGGTCTACAAAACGGTGGTGTTAGTTGTATCGGTATGCCAGGTGCCGTTGTAGGTGGTATCCGTGAAGTCTTAGGTGAAAACTTACTATGTATGTCACTTGACGTTGAATGTGCTTCTGGTTGTGACCAAGCCTTCTCTCACTCTGACATTCGTCGGACTGGCCGTATGATTGGTCAATTCATCGCCGGTACTGATTACCTGTCATCAGGTTATGCTGCCGAAGAAAACATGGATAACACCTTCGCTGGTTCAAACATGGATGTTTTGGACTACGATGATTACATCACTTTGGAACGTGATATGGCTATCAATGGTGGTATCATGCCAATCACCGAAGAGGAATCTATCAAGATTCGTCACAAAGCTGCGGTTGCTCTGCAAGCTGTCTTTGATGGTTTAGGCTTACCACAGATCACCGATGAAGAAGTTGAAGCTGCAACTTACGGCAGTAACTCAAACGACATGCCAAAACGTGACATGGTGCAAGATATGAAAGCTGCTCAAGACTTGATGTCTCGTGGTACTACTGTTGTTGACGTTATCAAGGCCTTATATGACCATGATATTAAGGACGTCGCTGAGGCTGTGCTTAAGTTAGCGCAACAAAAAGTTTGTGGTGACTACCTGCAAACATCCGCTGTCTTCTTGGATGGATGGAAGTGTACTTCAGCTATCAACAACGCTAACGATTACAAAGGCCCAGGTACTGGTTACCGTGTATGGGAAGACAAAGACAAGTGGGATCGTCTAGAGAACGTTCCATGGGCTTTGGATCCTCAGAAGTTGGAATTCTAACCAGTCAGGTCGAAGGGAGGTAAGCACAGTGAGTTCAGAAATCGATGAAACATTGTTAAGAAATATTATCAAAGGCGTTTTAAAGGAAGTTCAAGACTCTGATACGCCAATTTCCTTTGGTGGTCAAGCTACAGCTACTACCCCAGTTGCTGGTGCCCAAGAAGGTGCCGTACCGGAAAAGAAATTGGATTGGTTCCAGCATGTCGGCCTT
Organism: Secundilactobacillus sp. MJ173; assembly: GCF_059704265.1. Taxonomy (NCBI): domain Bacteria; kingdom Bacillati; phylum Bacillota; class Bacilli; order Lactobacillales; family Lactobacillaceae; genus Secundilactobacillus; species Secundilactobacillus sp. MJ173. Next base: position 106,163 of record NZ_BAAKGN010000038.1, on the reverse strand, counting down.
GCTAAGCCAGGCTTGTCTAAGGATGAAGTTGTGATTGGTGTTGCCCCAGCATTCGCTGAAGTGTTAACACAAACCATGACGAAGATCCAACACAAAGACATCTTGCGTCAAGTTATCGCCGGTATTGAAGAAGAAGGTCTTAAGGCCCGTGTTGTTAAGGTTTATCGGACTTCAGACGTTTCTTTCGTTTCCGCCGATGTTGACAAATTGTCAGGATCTGGTATCTCAGTTGCTATTCAATCTAAGGGGACAACGATCATTCACCAAAAGGATCAAGCACCGCTGTCAAACCTTGAATTGTTCCCACAAGCTCCAGTTTTGACATTGGACGCTTACCGTCAAATCGGTAAAAATGCTGCCCAGTACGCCAAGGGTATGTCACCAAACCCAGTGCCAACAATTAACGACCAAATGGCCCGTGTTGCATATCAAGCACTTTCTGCTTTGATGCACATTAAGGAAACTAAACAGGTTGTTATCGGGAAGCCTGCCGAAGAAATTAAGGTAACCTTTTAATTGAGGAGGATTTATTAATATGAGCGAAGTAGATGACTTAGTAGCTAGAATTGCTGCTCAGCTACAGAAAAGTGGAAACGCTTCTAGTGCGTCAACTAGTACTGGTACTTCAGCTGGTTCCGAAAAAGAATTAGGTGCAGCGGATTACCCACTATTTGAAAAGCACCCAGATAAAATCAAAACACCAACCGGTAAGGACGTTCAAGAAATTACCTTGGAAAATGTCATTAACGGCAAGGTAGACGCAAAGGATATGCGGATTACACCCGCAACCTTGAAGTTACAAGGTGAAATTGCTGCCAACGCAGGTCGTCCAGCAATTCAACGTAACTTCCAGCGGGCTTCTGAATTAACTTCAGTTCCCGATGATGTCGTTTTGGATTTGTATAACTCATTACGGCCATTCCGTTCAACAAAACAAGAATTGTTAGATACCGCTAAAGAACTTCGTGACAAGTACAACGCACCTATCTGTGCCGGCTGGTTTGAAGAAGCTGCCGAGAACTACGAAGTCAACAAGAAGTTGAAGGGCGATAACTAGTTAGGGGTTTTTAGTATGACACGTGTAATTGGTGTTGATATCGGAAATTCCTCTACTGAAGTTGCCCTTGCTGATGTGTCTGACAGTGGTGAAGTAAATTTCATTAATTCTGGAATTTCCGAAACAACTGGCATCAAAGGTACCAAGCAAAACTTGATTGGGGTGCGTAAATCCATCCAAATCGTTTTGAAAAAGTCAAATATGCAAATTTCCGATGTTGATCTGATTCGGATCAACGAAGCAACCCCCGTTATTGGTGATGTTGCTATGGAAACCATTACCGAAACAGTCATCACTGAATCAACGATGATTGGCCACAACCCAGGTACGCCTGGGGGTGTCGGGACTGGTTCTGGTTACACGGTAAATTTGCTAGATTTGTTGAACCAAACGGATAAGGAACGTCCTTATGTCGTTGTCATCTCGAAAGAAATCGATTTCGCTGATGCAGCAAAGCTGATCAACGCGTATGTAGCTTCTGGCTACAAGATCACCGCTGCCATTCTGCAAAGTGATGATGGTGTGCTGATCAATAATCGACTGGATCACCCGATTCCAATCGTGGATGAAGTTTCACAGATCGACAAGGTACCGCTGAACATGCTTGCCGCGGTGGAAGTTGCACCGCCTGGCAAAGTTATTGCTCAGCTCTCTAACCCATACGGCATTGCGACACTGTTCGAGCTTTCTTCTGAAGAAACCAAGAACATTGTTCCAGTTGCCCGGGCCTTAATCGGAAACCGTTCAGCCGTTGTTATCAAGACGCCTGCAGGTGATGTTAAAGCCCGTGTTATCCCAGCCGGTAAAATTCTGATCAATGGTCAACCAAATGGCCATGGTGAGGTTAATGTTGCGGCTGGTGCCGATGCCATCATGAAAAAACTGAACGAATTCAAGAGTATCGATGATATTACCGGTGAATCTGGTACTAATATTGGCGGTATGCTCGAAAAAGTTCGTCAAACAATGGCTGAGTTAACCGGTAAGCAAAACAAAGATATTGCGATTCAAGATTTATTAGCTGTTAACACGTCTGTCCCAGTGACGGTTCGTGGTGGCTTGGCTGGTGAATTTTCGATGGAGCAAGCCGTTGGAATTGCTGCCATGGTTAAATCCGATCACTTACAAATGCAAGCGATTGCAGATCTCATGAAAGACGAATTTCACGTTCAAGTTGAAATTGGTGGTGCAGAAGCTGAATCAGCTATCTTGGGTGCCTTAACGACACCTGGGACGACAAAGCCAATTGCCATCCTTGACTTAGGTGCTGGTTCAACCGATGCTTCAATTATCAACCAGAAAGATGAAAAAGTTGCCATTCACTTGGCTGGTGCCGGTGATATGGTCACCATGATCATCAACTCTGAACTTGGATTGGAAGATCCATACTTGGCTGAGGATATTAAGAAGTATCCACTGGCTAAGGTTGATAATCTCTTCCAGTTACGGCATGAAGATGGTGCCGTTCAATTCTTCGAAGATCCATTACCTGCTGATTTATTTGCCAGAGTTGTGGCTGTTAAACCAGATGGTTATGAACCTCTTCCTGGTAATTTGAGTATTGAGAAAGTTAAAATCGTACGTCAAACTGCTAAGAAACGGGTATTCGTAACCAACGCAATTCGTGCCTTACACCACGTTAGTCCAACAGGTAATATCCGAGATATCCCATTCGTGGTCATTGTCGGTGGCTCTGCCCTTGACTTTGAAATTCCACAATTGGTCACCGATGAATTATCACATTATAACTTAGTTGCAGGTCGTGGTAATATTCGGGGGATTGAAGGCCCACGAAACGCCGTGGCAACAGGTTTGATTCTTTCATATGCGAGCGAGAAGAGGGGATAGTATGGCTTTTGATTCTGAACGTCCGTCAATTATTTTGGCGACACCAACGGGTACTAATGGCCAACTTCCAGCAGTTCTTGAACCAATGCTAAATGGTATTGAAGAGGAGCAGATTCCTTTTCAAATTCTCGATATGGAAGGCGATTCAGCAGTTGAACGCGCCTATAATGCTTCAGTCGCTTCACGATTATCAGTGGGGGTTGGGTTTGACGATACACACATTATTGTGCATTACAAAAACCTAAAACCTGAAAGTCCACTGTTCGATGTGGTTATCACGGATGCTGCATCGATTCGTAAAGTTGGCGCAAATGCCGCTCGACTGGTCAAAGGAGTTCCATTCAAGAAATAAAGACAGGTGACTATTTTATGCAATCAATTGGATACCTTGAAGTAGAAGGTCTTCCTGGCGCAATTGTCGCGGCAGATAGAATGCTTAAAACAGCCGATGTTGATCTTAAATACGTTGAAAATACTAAGGGTGGCGGCTGGATTACAGTCTCTGTCACTGGCGATGTGGCTGCTGTGCAAGCAGCCATCGACGCCGGAATCGGTGAACTTGGCGATCATGTTTACTGTTCAGACGTGATTGCTAACCCCGCACCTGGTATTGAAACCTTAGGTAAGAACGATGCAATTAAGGGCAATCATTTAGATGACCAAGGACCAGACGATCCTAAAGGACCTGATGATCCTAAAGGTCCGGATGATTCACAAGGACCAGATGATGGTCCTGCCCCGAAGGACACCCCTAAGCCAAAAGATGATTCATTGGCGGCATCACCGGTGGAAGAATCGACCAATACAATCGATCAGGCTAGAGGAGCAAATGCTGCTCCTTTAGCTTTGTCAAAAGCAAAAACACCAGATGCCAAGCAAAAGGAAGAACCAGCGTCGAAAAAGCCGGCCCCAGCTAAAAAAGCCGACAAAAAAGAAACAAAGAAATTCACGTGCAATTTGTGTGAGGATCCCGCTTGCCCACGCAAGATGGGTGAACCTCACAAGAAGTGCATTCACTACGAAGAATTAAAAGGCGCCAAAAAATAGGAGGAATTAATAATGAATAACGCATTAGGAATGATTGAAACTAAAGGTCTTGTTGCATCTATCGAAGCTGCCGATGCAATGGTTAAAGCAGCCAATGTTGTCATGGTTGGCCAAGAAAAAATTGGTAGTGGGCTAGTTACTGTTATGGTTCGTGGAGATGTTGGTGCCGTTAAGGCTTCTGTTGATGCTGGTGTTCAAGCCGCTGAAAACATTGGTGAAGTTTTGACTTCATTCGTTATCCCTCGTCCACACGCTGAAGTTGAAAACATCCTGCCTCAACCAAAAGAAGCAAAATAATCAATAATCGAAAAAAGGGTGGCTGTTAACTTATGGAATTAACTGATGAGAAACTCAGACAAGTGATTAAACAAGTGATTGCGGAGGAATGTGACCCTAACCGTGTTCAAGTTAGTGTTTCAAACCACCATATTCACTTGACTAAAGAAGATTTTAAGACGTTATTTCCAAACGGCAAGATGGAAGCGTTTAAGCCACTGAAACAACCTGGCGAATACGCTACAGCAAACGTGGCAACGGTTGTCGGCCCTGCTGGTAAGATCGAACATGTTCGGGTTTTGGGCCCATGCCGGTCACATTCTCAAGTTGAGATTGCCCGTTCAGAAGCCATCGCTATTGGTGTTGATGCACCAATTCGCCTTTCTGGGCATTTGGATGGCACACCTTCTGTTAAACTTGTGACCCCAGATGGCCAAGTTGACGTGCAAGGTGTGATCGTTGCAAAGCGTCACATTCATATGAGTGATGATGATGCCAAGCGTTTGGGTGTCAAACTCGGTGACACGGTTTGTGTTGAGATCTTGTCTAACGATCGTCGGACAACGTTTAACGACGTGATTGCCCGTCCTCGTAAGGACTTTGTGCTTGAAATGCATATCGACACTGATGAGGCTAATGCCGCTAATGTCGGCATGGGCAGCACCACTTACGGCCGAATCATCGTTCCGGATAAGAAATAACATTGAATTTATGAGGGTTGGTGGCCAACATGGATCATCTAATTGAGCAAGTACTGACGAAAATCAGGCAACGCGAACACCAATCTTTCGAAGTCGATTATCTTGATCGGACTTTACCACCTGATGATAAAGTTTTTACCGACTTTGCAAATGTATCAATTAATGACGTCACAATCGACCTGTTAATTGAGCTTTATCGGGTGAACACGACCAATTCTTGGATCCACTGGATTTTGCAAGGGATTAGTTTTCAAGTAAACTTCACGTTTAACATTAGTCAATACATGGTCAACTTTATTCCTAAAAAGATGCTGTTGGATTGGCCGGTGAAATTTGTTGTTGACAAAGAACGTCCCGTGGTCACGTTCAATAAACAAACTGTCAGCCGGGGTGATGTTGCAGGACTTCCTGATAAGGCGGTCTTAGTCGTTACCGACGCACAGTCTTTAACAACCGAAGCCAAGGAAGTCAGCCGGTTAAAGCAGATTACTATACAGATTAGGACTGATGAAGATTGTATATGGCAAAAGTAGTTGGAAGCGTTGTCTCAACGCAAAAAGATCGATCACTGGTCGGCAGAAAGTTAATGATTGTGCAGCCGGTAAACTCTGATGGTAAAGCAGTCCGTCATGAAGAAGTGGCTGCAGACAGTGTCGGAGCCGGAATTGGCGAGTATGTTTTACTCGTTCGAGGTGCCGGTGCGAGACGCGCGACTCCAGAAGAAATTTCTAAAGATGTCAACGATTGCTCAATCGTCGGCATTATAGACCGATTTGATAAGTGATAAAGAAGGGATAAGCTAATGGCCATTTATACTAAGGGTGGCGATAAAGGCAACACAAGTTTATTCGACGGTAAACGTGTCCCTAAGAACTCCTTGCGAGTTGAAACCTATGGTACCTTCGATGAACTAAACGCCAATGTGAGTTTAGCTGACAAATTTTGTCTTGACCCAGAAAACCGAAAAATTCTGCAACGAATTGAATACCGGATGTTCTTCCTTCAAGGTGAAATTGCCACTGAAGAGCCAGAAAAGTTCCGGCAGCAAAGTACGATCATCACCGATGAAGATGTTCATTATCTGGAATCAATAATTGACAAATACACAGCGGAACTGCCAAAGGTAACGTCTTTCATTCTACCTGGTTCCAGTTGTGCGGGTGCGCAATTACATGTTTGTCGGACGGTTTGCCGTCGCGCCGAGAGACAATTCGTTTCGTTCATGGAAGAAAATGAAGTTCGTCCTGAGCTGGAGCGTTATGTGAATCGTCTGTCTGATTTCTTCTACATCATGGCTCGTTCTGAAGACCATGTGGCAGAAAATCAGAAGATCATCAACATGGTTGTTGATCGGTATAAAAAGGCAATGGAGGAATCCTAATTATGAACAAAGAACAAATTAGTCAAATCATCAGTGAAGTCTTAGCTGACAATGGCGTTCAGGCTCCTAAAGAGGATAAGACCAACGTTTTTGATAAGCACAAGATGGAACGTGCTATCGATGCCGGAATCGCCAAAGCTAACGAACTTAAAGTTGGTGTGACATTTGCGATTATGGATTGTAAGCAAGTTGTTCAAATGTCATATCATATGCCCAACGGGAATTTAGTTGGTACATTTTTAGCACCTAAAAAGGCTTGGTCCGCTATTGCAATGAAGGAACCTACTAAGGATATCAGTAAAGACATCCAACCAGGTGGGCCTTTATACCAAATGGAAACAATGCTGGATGGTAAATTAGTATCATTCCCAGGGGGTATTCCATTAACTTGCGACGGTGAGATTTTCGGTGCCGTTGGTGTAAGCGGTGGCTTGGTTGAAGAAGATCAAGCTATCTGTGAAGCTGTCGTAAGCGAATTTCTAAAGGAGAGTAACTGAGTATGGCAGATCAAAATATTGAAGCAGAAATCAGACGAATTTTACAAGAAGAATTAAGCGGTAACGCTTCATCCAGTGCTGCTGGTACAACCACCAGCCAGCCTGATGGGTTAGGTAACGGGATCTTCACCGACGTGAACGATGCCATTGCCGCTGCTAAGCAAGCTCAGGAAATCTTACAAGATAAGCCACTTGCCTTCCGTAAAAAGATCGTTCAAGCAATCAAAGATGGTTTCGGCCCATACATTGAATATATGGCACAACAAACCCGTGAAGAAACTGGCATGGGGACTGTTGAAGCTAAGATTGCTAAGTTAAAGAACGCACTTTACAACACACCAGGTGTTGAATTACTTGAACCAGAAGTTGAAACTGGTGACGGCGGAATGGTGATGTATGAATACACGCCATTCGGTGTTATCGGTGCTGTTGGCCCAAGTACGAACCCTTGTGAAACGGTTTTGAATAACTCCATCATGATGATATCTGCTGGGAACACTGTGTTCTTTGGTGCTCACCCTGGTGCAAAGAATATTACACGATGGGCCGTTGAAAAGTTGAACGAATTTGTTTACAAAGCTACTGGATTGAAGAACGTGCTGGTTTCTCTGGACACGCCATCAATTGAATCCGTTCAAGAAATGATGAAACATCCAGACATTGCAATGCTGGCTGTTACTGGTGGTCCTGCCGTTGTGCACCAAGCATTGACTAGCGGCAAGAAGGCCGTTGGTGCCGGTGCCGGTAACCCACCTGCAATGGTTGATGCTACTGCTGATCTTGATTTGGCAGCACACAACCTTTACACCTCAGCTAAGTTTGACAATGAAATCCTGTGTACTTCTGAAAAGGAAATCATTGCTGAAAACTCAATCAAAGATGAACTTCTGCAAAAGATCGTTGCTAAGGGTGCTTGCCTCCTGACTGACCCTAAAGACATCCAACACTTGGCTGATATGACCATCCAAGCAAACGGTGCCCCTGATCGGAAGTACGTTGGTAAAGATGCTACCTTCATTTTGGAAGCTGCTGGTATTTCATACACTGGCGATCCTAAGCTGATCATGATGGATGTTGACAAGGACAACCCACTGGTTAAGACCGAAATGTTAATGCCAATCTTACCAATCGTCGGCTGCCCAGACTTTGATTCTGTTTTAGCAACAGCCGTTGAAGTTGAAGGTGGCAACCACCATACTGCTTCAATTCACTCAAACAACATTCAACACATCAACAAGGCTGCTCACCGGATGAACACCTCGATCTTCGTTGCAAACGGTCCTACATTTGCCGCAACTGGTGTTGGTGATAACGGCTACTACAGTGGTGCTGCTGCGCTGACAATTGCTACCCCAACTGGTGAAGGAACTACCACTACTAAGACCTTTACCCGTCGTCGTCGTTTCAACTGTCCACAAGGGTTCTCACTTCGTTCTTGGGAGGTTTAACTATGGAAGAGTTTAAAATTCCAACCAAGGTCTTCTCTGGTAATGACAGTCTAACTTGGCTGCAAAACATTTCAAATAAAAAGATTTTAATGGTGTGTGACGCCTTCTTACCTGGGACACCAACGCTTGATCGAATCAAGAAGAATGTTGAAGGTAAAAATGAAGTGACCATCTTCTCTGATGTGAAACCAGATCCACCGCTGGAAAACATTATGGCCGGCGTTGAGGTCTTCAACAAAGTTCAACCTAACGTTGTGATCGGTATTGGTGGCGGTTCTGCTATTGATACTGGGAAAGCAGTTCGGTTCTTTGGCGAAAAACTCAACAAGTACACCATTGAATTATTCGTTGCTGTTCCAACGACCAGTGGGACTGGTTCCGAAGTCACACAACACAGTGTGTTAACTGATACGGAACACCATAAGAAAGCACCAATCATGGAAGACAGTATCATTCCAGATGTTGCCTTACTGGATCCACAACTTGTGATGACGGCACCTAAGAGTGTCAGTGCGTTCTCAGGGCTCGATGTCTTGACCCACTCACTGGAAGCATTAGTTGCTCAGGATTCAAACACGATCACGGATGCTTTAGCTGAAAAAGCTGCTAGTGTTATCTTGCATAACCTAGTTGAATGCTACCGTCATGGTGACAACGAAGAAGCACGTAAGGTTGTGCATGAAGCTTCCTGTGCTGCTGGTATGGCTTTTGCTAATGCCGGTCTTGGGATTGCCCACTCTATTGCTCACCAATTAGGGGCTAACTTCCACGTACCGCATGGCTTAGCATGTGCTATGATGTTGCCGCACGTTGTTTTATACAACGCAAGCAAATCTGAATATGCGCTGCACAAGTACGCTGAAGCCTTTAAGAAGTCTGGCTTAGTTTCAAACAGCATGAGTGATCGTATCGCGGTTAAGCGTTTAGCTGCCCAGATTCAGCACATGATGGTTGAAATGGATTGCCCACAGACGTTGAAGTCATTTGGTGTCGATCCAGCTGAAGCTGCAAAGATGGTCGATGAAGTTGTCGATGGCGCTAAGAAGGATGGGACTTTCCCTGGTAACCCAGTTGTGCCTTCAGACGAAGACCTTGCTGCGTTATACAAACAAGTTATTAAATAAGATTTAGAGAGGAAGCACATCTATGTCACAGAAAATCCTTGCCATCAATGCCGGGAGTTCTTCTTTGAAGTTTAAGCTCTATGATATGCCCGAAGAAGTTGTTCTGGTAAGCGGATTGGTTGATCGTATCAGTCACGAAGACGCCATTTTTACCTATAAAATTGGTGGCCAAACTGACAAACATGAGACGGTACAACCGGTCAAAGACCACACTGCCGCTGTTCAACTGGTGATTGACGCACTTTTAGGAAGCGGACTCATCCAAGACAAGTCTGAAATTATCGGTGTTGGTCACCGGGTTTCACACGGTGGTCGTTATTACACCCAGTCAGTTGAAATCGATGATGATGTTGCCGAAAAGATCGACGAGTTGTCTGTTTTATCACCATTGCACAACCCTGTCAACCTGTTAGGTATTCAAGCTTTTGAAAAGTTATTGCCTGATGCCAAAGAAGTTGCAGTCTTTGATACTTCCTTCCATAGCACGATGCCACGTAAGGCATTTATGTACGCGCTTCCTTACAAATATTACACAGAAGATGGCGTACGGCGCTATGGGTTCCATGGTCAATCACACCAGTATATTTACAGCGAGGCAACTCGTTTATTGGGTGAACAAGCGACAAGTAAATTGATTTCTTGTCATTTGGGTAATGGGGCAAGTATCTGTGCCATTAAGGATGGTAAATCAGTCAACACTTCCATGGGCTTTACGCCGTTAGCAGGTCTCGTAATGGGGACCCGTTCCGGAGATGTTGATCCTGAGATTCTGCCATTCTTGGAAGAAGAACACCATCTGAGTTCTGAAGATGTTCGTAGCATGTTGAATCATGATTCTGGCTTAAAGGGGTTGTCCGATGTTTCTAATGACGTTCGTGACGTTCTTGATGCCGAGAGTCAGGGTAATGACCGCGCTAAGTTGGCGCTGGAAGTTTACGTTCATCAGATTCAAGAATACATTGGTAGTTACACCACTGATCTTGAAGGTCTGACCACGCTGGTCTTTACCGCTGGTGTTGGTGAACATTCGGCACCAATCAGACAACGTGTTTGCGAACGGCTTGGCTACCTTGGCGTTAAGATTGACGATGCCAAGAACCAAGCAAATGAAGTAGAGATTCAAGCCGATGATAGTCGTGTTAAAGTAATGGTCATTCCAACTGATGAGGAATTGATCATTGCGCGTGATACGCAAAAGATTGTTGGTTAAAAACAGTCGTAACGGAGGGGTTCAGTAATGGCTAGGAATATTGAACGTACGATTCAAGAATACGTCCCAGGTAAACAAGTTACGCTGGCTCACATCGTTGCAAATCCTACCGAAGACATTTACGAGAAACTTGGTATCCAAATTCACAAAAATGCGTTAGGAATTTTGACGATTACGCCAAGTGAGGCTTCCATTATTGCTGGTGATATTGCCACCAAGTCAAGCAACGTTCAATTAGGATTCATTGATCGTTTCAGTGGTTCTGTTGTCATGGTTGGGGAAGTTTCTGAGGTTGAATCGGCGCTGACACAAGTGATTGAGAAATTGCACACGTTACTTGGCTTTGATATTCCTAACATTACAAGAACTTAAGTATGGAGTGGTTAGATGAAAATTGATCAAATATTCAGTCCATATGAACTTAACAAGCGAGTGACGCTTCGTAACCGGCTTGTTTTGGCGCCTTTGAACATGCAATCATCGTTATTTGATGGCTCCGTCAGTCTTAACGACCTTAAGTTTCACAAGACGCGAGCGAAGTACGTTGGTCTAGATATCATCGGATCAGCCTACGTTTCAGACTCAGCGAACACTGCGTACGGGGCAATTAGTGTTGCCGATGACAGTAAAATTGATGGTCTGAGAAAACTCGCGACGGTGATTCACCAAGGTGGCAGTAAAGCAATTCTGCAACTGGTTCACGCCGGTCGAATGACTAATTCATTCGTCTTAAGGGGTGCACCAGTACTGGCACCTAGTGAGGTGAGGGCCGCACACGGTGAAGTTGATTTACCAAAAGCGATGACTAAAACAGACATTGAAACGGTGATTCATCAGTTTGAAGCAGCCACAGTTCGCGCAATTCAGGCTGGGTTTGACGGTGTTGAATTACACGGGGCAAATACCTTTTTGTTCCAGCAATTCATGTCACCGTTGTCAAACCTGAGAACCGACGAGTATGGCGGTTCGCTGGAAAATCGTATTCGGTTTTGTGCCCAAACAACAAAGCGGGTTCTTGATACGGCACGCGCGCATAAACCGGGGTTCATTGTTGGCTATCGTATCTCTCCGGAAGAATTTGAACCTGGTGCATTGAAATTAGGGGATGACCTGGTTTTAATGCAGGTACTTGGTAAGCTAGGAATCGATTATCTGAGTCTTTCATTGCGTCAGTATGATCAGACCTCGATTACCTGTGATGCCTTGTCAGATCTGCGAATCGCTGACATTGTTAAGCAGGCAGTTGGTGATTTACCGGTTATGGTAGCGGGTCACCTTGGGACACAGTTTGCGTTTGAACGGGCTTCTGGCGACATGTTTGCCGTCGGGACTAAGTTCTTGAAGCAGCCAAACTGGCCCGGTCAGATGCGTAATCCAGGTATCCAGCCGGAATCCACTGTCACTGGAACTGTGATTCCATATACAACATTGAATCTGTAATGGCGAAGGGTGATATTAATGGCACGATACAATGAGGCAATCCCAATATCAGGTGGACTGAACTGTCGAGATCTCGGCGGCCATTTCACTCGTGATGGCAGAACCGTCAAGTATCATAAATTAATAAGAGCCGGTCATTTGTCTGAATTGACACCAATTGGTCAACAACAGCTGTTAGACTATGGTGTTACAGTTGATATCGATTTACGGTCTAGTGCGGAACTTGAAAAGTATCCTGACTTAATTCCTTCGGGGATTGAATTTATTCACTTTCCGTGTTTGGATAACGATGATACAGAGAGTACTGAAACGGTGAATGAGTTAAATAAATTTTACTCGAGTAGCCCCCGCAGTGGTTATCTGCGGATGCTATACGTTTACCGTAAACTTGTGATTAATAAACACTCGCAATCCGCGATGCATCAGGTGTTTGCTTATCTACTCGCTCATGGTGATGAGGAAACCGTCCTCTTCCACTGTTCAGCTGGAAAAGATCGAACAGGGTTAACAAGTTTGCTGATCCTGTCGGCATTGGGCGTTTCCCCAGAAGACGTGAAACAAGATTACCTGTCGACGAATAAATTTCTGATCGACCGGTTAAACCAACGTGTTAGCGATGCAAAGCAATCCCATTTGAACCAGAATTTTATTAGTTCAATTCGGGACCTGTCCACGGTGCAAGAGGATTATTATGAGCAGGCCATGACTTTGATTAACTATGAGTTTGGCGGTATCGATGCGTATTTACGTGATGTTGTCCAACTCAGCGATACTGACATTCAACGCTTACGAGCCATCTACCTAGAGTAGGAAAATGGTAATTTTAAATGAGTAATTGGTACGATTGAAGTCTCCTTTCAGCAAAATGGCTGAGGGGTGACTTTTTTTGATGCTGTTCGTCGCAAAATGTTTCATGTGAAACATTTGTTAATGGAGGATAGTAATTTCAAGGCGAAACCGCTATACTTTGAGATGATTTCTTTGTACCAATGGCCGGTTAGAAAAGCAGACAAATGGGGTAAAATAATGAGCTATAAAGTTGATTTTAAAAATGTTGAGCAGGTTGGTTTGGAAACGTCACCAGTTGCACCAGCATTAGCAGGGTTACGGGCGAATGAAGCACGCTATTTTTGGAATAAATATAAACATGAATACATCATTGAACCTGCCAGTGAACATCCAGAGTTAGTGGATTATGTGAATGACGTGCTATCAGAAAGAGATTTAAACATTCAGTCCAAGCCGCTGGAAGTCTCACAGTTTGAAGTTGAGGGGACTAAGTGGACCTATGTTTTCTACGAAAGTGGCTTAGCCATCAACGTCATGTATGCGTTAGATCCAGAGGGCAAGCGAGCAGTTGGGTTTAAACTGTCTGATGGGATGGAAGTTCCAGCAGAGTTAGCTGATAAATTTAAATTTGCGCGTCAAAGATCTAAGCTAGCTGGTACTATTCGGGGGAGTTATTTTAAGATTAAACAGGAGCACTAAGAACAAGAGTGTGATACAACTCAGTAGATTCCAGAATTTAACGCAAAAAAACGTATTCCGTCGAACTTGTCGGAATACGTTTTTTGTGTTAAACGGCCAGAATCTGAGTCGTGGCGCAGGTTTAGACTAGATGAAAGTGTTGAACAAAAGCAAATTATTAATGGTGTTTCAGTCAAGAAGCTAAACGAAACTTTTATCAATATAGACTGATGTCACCAGCTTTATTTTAGTGCTTCTGGTTAATAAATTTTTGCGACCTGTGCTTGGGCAACTTCGTGAGCCATAAAATCATCATAGGTGGTATCAGCGCGGTCAACAACGCCTTTAGGGCCTACCTCGATAATGTGGTTGGCAATGGTTTGGATAAATTCGTGGTCATGGCTGGTAAAGACCATAGAACCGCTAAAATCAATCAGTGCGTCGTTTAAACTGGTAATGCTTTCTAGGTCCAAGTGGTTCGTCGGATCGTCCAGTAAGAGGACGTTTGCCTTGCTGAGCATAAGCTTAGAGAGGTAACTACGGACTTTCTCGCCCCCAGAAAGAACGGGGACTTCTTTTAGTACTTCGTCGCCCTTAAACAGCATTTGACCAAGGAAGCCACGTAAGAAGGTATTGTCGCTTTCTTCTTTGCTGGCGTATTGACGGAGCCATTCCAGAATGTTTAGTTTATCGTTACTAAATTCGGGGTTCAAGTCCTTTGGCATGTAAGCCCGGTTAGTTGTGACACCCCACGTAATTGAACCAGTATCAGGTTCTAAAGTGCCAGCCAGTAATTGCATCAAAACGCTGGTTGTTACATCTGAACGAGAGATTAGAGCAGCCTTGTCACCAGGTCGGAGAATAAAGTTGACGTTCTCTAAAATTGGCTGGCCGTCGATTGTTTTACTAACGTTTTCAACTCGCAGAAAGTCGTTTCCAAGTTCGCGTTCAGGCGTGAACTTGATAAACGGATACTTACGTGAGCTGGGTTTAATGTCGTCTAGGGTAATTTTATCAAGTTGTTTCTTCCGCGAAGTTGCTTGTTTAGACTTTGAAGCGTTGGCTGAGAAACGCGCAATAAAGTCCTGTAATTGTTTGATTTGTTCTTCTTTTTTAGAGTTAGCTTGATTACGTAGCTTTAAGGCCAGTTCTGAACTTTGAAGCCAGAAGTCGTAGTTACCCACGAAGAGCTGAATTTTGCCAAAATCAACGTCACACATATGTGTACATACGCTATTTAAGAAGTGACGGTCATGGCTGACAACTAGGACGGTGTTTTCATAGTCAGCGAGAAAGTTTTCTAGCCAACTGATCGTCATAGGATCTAAACCGTTAGTAGGTTCGTCCAATAGCAGGACATCCGGTTTGCCAAATAGGGCTTGTGCCAGTAAGACTTTAATTTTTTCGCTCTCTGGCAAATCTTTCATCAATGCTTGATGCTGAGCTTCCGGAATCCCCATTGATTGCAGTAATTGGCTGGCATCACTTTCGGCGTTCCAGCCGTCCATTTCTGCAAATTCACCTTCGAGTTCAGCGGCTTTAATGCCATCTGCATCGCTAAAATCGGGTTTAGCATACAGGGCGTCTTTTTCTGTCATGACTTGATAAAGGTGCTCATGGCCTTGAAGGACGGTGTTGAGCACCGTTTGATCGTCAAAAGCAAAGTGATCTTGTTTTAAACTACTCATTCGCTCGTTAGGACCTAGCGCAACATTCCCAGTAGTCGGAGTCAGTTGGCCTTCTAAAATTTTAAGAAAAGTTGACTTGCCGGCTCCGTTAGCACCAATAATGCCGTAACAGTTGCCAGGAGTAAACTTTAAATTAACGTCATCATACAGTTTGCGGTCCGAGAAACTCATGGACACATTGGTTACAGTTAACAAGTTAGTACCTCACTTTTTTGTTGTCGAAATCGGATAATGAGAATCAGTTCCTATATAGTATCAGATTTATACCGCAGTTTCCATCTAAGAGTGATAGGAAATGAATTTATGGGGCAAATATATAAAAACACCCCTGGATTAAGACATCCAGGAGTGAATGATGGTGTTAAGTTCAAGTGAAACTTATTTTGCAGCCTTTTTAGCTGCTTCCTTATCAGCTTCTTTGTGGCGCATTTCCATTTCGATCTCTTCCAAAGTCTTCCCACGTGTTTCGGGAACAGCGAAGATAACGAAGAAGATGGAAACAATAGCGAAGAAACCAAAGACGGCGAATGGACCACCAACGTTGTTATGGAAGGCATTCAACAGAACTAAGAAGAATTGAGAAACAATAAAGTTACCGATCCAGTTAGCTGCAGAACCAATTGAGTTACCAATGCCACGAACGTTCAACGGGAAGATTTCACCAATCATTAACCAGCAAATTGGTCCCCATGAAACCGCGAAACCGAAGATATAAACAGCAATCAGGATCATGGTTGGAATGGCAGCAGCTTTAACACTTAATGTGAAGTTCAAGAATGACAGGATAATGATTGATGCGGCCATAACGATTGAACCGAAGAGAAGGATGGTTCGACGGTTAAATTTATCCATGATGTTGTAGGCAAGAACCGTGCACAAGAAGTTAACGATACCGATACCAACAGAAATCCAAATAGCGTCGCCATCAGCGAAGCCAAAGCCTTTAATAAAGACTTGTGGTAAGAAGTAGATGACAGAGTTGATTCCGACTAATTGTTGCAGCAGCATTAAGCCAATGGCAACTAAAACCGCAGGACGGGCAAAAGTCATTAATTCGTGAAGACCACCCTTGGGTTGATTAGCAACGGCTTGGATGTCAGCTAGTTCCTTATCGGGATCTTCGTCGGTTTTAGCGCGTAGGTCGTGCAGAATTTCTCTGGCCTCGTCGATTTTACCCTTTTCGACCAAATAGCGTGGTGATTCAGGTAAGACTAATGACCCGACGAACAGGCAAACGGCAGGAATCAAAGCCGATCCAAGCATCCACCGCCAGTCACGCATCCCTAGAAGGTTATGCCCTAAGAAGCCCAAGTTTGAGACGTATGCTAACAGAATACCTAGCGTAACCATTAATTGGAACATCGTCCCGAGAGATCCGCGGTGAGGTGCATCAGCCAATTCAGCTAGGTAAGCCGGCGTTAATGCTGAGGCAGACCCAACGGCAAATCCTAAAATGATACGGGCAACAACCATTGACACGAATCCTGAAGCAGTCATTGATAGTCCCGATCCAAGTAAGAAGAGGAGTGAAGCAACTAATAGCAGGCGTTTCCGCCCAAACTTATCTGATAAAGATCCAATTGATAAAGCACCAACTGAGGAACCAATCAGAACGGATGAGGTAATAAAACCAGTCTGTTCAATGTTTAGTCTGAAATCGGATTCAATCAGTGATGATGCACCTGAAATAATCCCGGTATCAAAGCCAAATAAGAGTCCACCCAGTGCGCCGAATGTAAAAATAAAGAAAGTACTCAAATGACGTACACGCACAATAATCTCTCCTAACGTATAAATAATAGCTTTTTAACAATCCCAATTGTATACGTTTATTCAAAAAACACAAACGTTTACATTGCCTATAGATTAGTTTTTAAAGCGATTTCATAATTTGGATAGGATAGCCATTATAGTCGGTGAAAAACAAGTGAAATCATGTTAATTTAGTCACATATGGCGTCACCAAACAGGCTACGTTCACAAGTCAACGTGTAGCAATTTAAATATGGTTACTATAAGTTAGAAACTGATGGATTGGTATACCCCAAAATAATTTTTTAAATTTTTTTTGATTTCAAAAGAAATTATCTACTTTAGCCGGTTTCATTTAACAAAAATAAAGCTGGTAATGATGTGCCCTAAGTCGTAGGAATATCAATAGAATCAAAAACACCACCAATTTTTAATCAAGCAATTGGTGGTGTTTTTATGGTCAGTCTGTGCATGTAAAATTGAGGTATTTTTAATTCAAATTAGCTGCGAGTTGTTAATCACTAACTGGTAATTGCAATTTTTCTCTAGTATAAGTTTTAATCAAATCCAGCAGACGATGAATGTCATCAGCCGAAACTTCACCAATATTACCAATTCTGAAACTATCACACTTTGAAACCTTACCAGGATAAATGATAAAGCCACGATTCTTTAAAAATTCATAAAATGCTCGGAAGTCAAAAGCCGTTGTTGGGAACTTAAACGACGTAATAATGGGTGACTGAACGGTGGCATCGATGACTAATTCATAACCTAGGGCCTGCATACCGTCACGTAAAAGGGTCTCGTTGGACTGGTAACGGTGAGTTCGCGCAGTAATGCCACCTTCTTGTTCAAGTTCACGTAGAGCTTCAGCAAAGGCGTAGACAACGTGAGTGGGGGAAGTAAAGCGCCACTTACCATCGTGCTCTTCAAAGGTCTGGTATTGAGCGTAAAGATCGAGTGCCAAGGAGCGAGCGTTACCTTTAGTAGCTTGCAGAGTCTTCTTTTTGGCTAATACCACACTAAAGCCTGGGACGCCTTGGACACATTTATTTGAACTAGTAATCAGGTAATCGACTTGGAGCTGTTCAAGATCGATTGGCACACCACCAAAGCTAGACATGGCATCAACAAGGGTGATGATGCCTTTATTGGCTAATGCTGGGATGATGGTTTCAATCGGGTTTAAGATTCCCGTAGTCGTCTCACAATGAACCATAGCGAAGTGTGTCACTTCTGGGTGTGCTGTTAACATGTTTTTAACAGCTGCCAAGGTCACTGTCTGATCTTCGGGTACGTGGAGATCAACGTGTGGAATAGCTAAATAATCTGCAATCTCAATCATTCGTTCTCCATACGCACCGTTGGCAGCGATGAGTAGGGCGGCGTCTTTTTTAGGGACCGCTGTACCAATCGCAGCTTCCACACCGAAGCTGCCGCTGCCTTGCATTAAGACAGCTGTGTATTCGTTGCTTGAGGCATGGCCGAGAGTGACGAGTTCCCGCCGAACCCATTGTGTGACCTCTTTATAATCATCATCCCAAGTACCATGGTCAACTAACATGGTTTCCTTCACCGTGAAGCTAGTTGTGAGTGGACCGGGTGTTAGTAATAATGGCATGTCGTGGTCCTGCTCATCAATTGATTCAATTAGGGGAATGAGATCAGCAATGTTGTTAATAATTTCATCGGCCCCCGCTTCTTTAAGGATTGCAGCAGCTTTGGCATGGTAGCGGTCACGTCGTTCAATGCTTAACTGGTTAAAGGCTTGTTGTGATAGGCCGATTAAATTACCGCCGTCTATAACACCAACGGAGAGTGTTCCCGCGTTTTTCCCCTCTAAAATATCATTCACAGTATCACCAACTTTAATGACGTGAGTGGGGTCAGTGATGTGCATCTTCTGCATGGCGAGTTCAACCATGTCAGCATGGGGACGGCCGACGTGATCGGTTTGTTCAGAAGTGATGTTATACGTGGGCGTGTACCCCTGTTGTGCGACTAAAGGTAAAATTTGATCCAGCATGGTTTGCGTGTATCCGGTCGTTGTTGCCAGCTGGATATGATGAGTATTGGCAAACTTAATTAGATCCGCCATGCCGGGTTTCAGTTGTGCGGTTTCCACGAGTACTTGGTTAATTTCCACCTGAAACTGAGCGTAAACTTCTGTCGCCGCTTTTGTTAGTGGAATGGTTGGGTGGTGAGACTCCCAGGAACTAGCAATTTCAGGGATTTGCAGAATTTGACGGACATGGGTCATTTTATCCAGACCAACATCTTGGCGGATAGTTGCTTCGCTAAGTTCAATACCGAAGTGAGCAAAAGCGTTTCTAAAGGCGATAATGGGAGCACGACTGCCATAATCAACGGTCGTACCGGCCCAGTCTAATACGATGGCTTCAATCATAAAGTAACCCTCCAATTTGAATTTTAAAGCGTTGAATAGTTATTGATTGGTGATAGCGCGCAGGCGGTAAGAAATAACTTCTAGTACTAACGCAAAGGCTAAAATCAGATAAACCATGACGCCAACTTCATGGAAATTGAAATAGAAGCTGCTCGACATGAAAAGTTGATAGCCAATCCCGCCAGCACCTGCTGCGGCGCCAACGGCAATGGCATCGGCAAAGTTGATTTCAAAACGGATAAAGGTCCAGCTAAGATAACTTGGAGTCATGTAAGGGATGATCGCTTGGCGGATAATGGCACTTTTTTTAAGCCCCATTGCCTGCATGGTTTCGATAATATCTGGAGCAAGTTCATCCATGCTATCCGCGTAGACTTTCGTTAGATAAGCAACACTGTGAAAAGTGATTCCTACAACTGCTGCATTGGCTCCCAAGCCAAACACAACGCTGTAGATCAAGACCCAAAGAACAGTTGGGATAGCACGAATAACGGCCATCATACTTTGAATGCCAATGACTAAAAAGGTGGGTGCTAGCCGTTTAGTACTGGCGAGAGCAAGAAAAAAGGCCAATACTGAGCCGATTAGGGTGGTTAAGAATGCCAGTAGCACACTTTGACCCAGTGCGCCTAGAAGTGTGATAAAGGTGGTATTAGCAAGGTGTGGCTGCAAAAACATAATTTTGATATTCTCTGCAAAACTCGCTAGAGCTGCACCTAGTTTGAAGTGGCTAGGGATCATGGTCGGTAAGGTTGCCAATGTGACATAAGCCAGCCAAACCAGCGTTATCAGAAGTGTGACTCGGCGTCGGTCACGAAAACGTAAGGGTATCGATATTTTTGGACCCGTTGGCCGCCGTGTGGGTATTGAAAGTTGATTTTCGGGTTTAATCACGATAAAAGCCTCCCAATCAAATTGGAAATTAATTCAGCTGCTACGACTAAGATGATGACGGAGAGAATCACTAGTCCAGCGGCGCCGTACCTTAAACTTTTGAAGTAGAGGTTGAAGATGAAACCAATTCCAGTTCCCGTAAGCAAGCCAACCAAAGTCGCGTCTCGGACGTTATTTTCAATCATATAAAGGATCCAAGTCATGAGCGCAACGGCAATTTCTGGTAGAAGTCCTTGAAAAATGACTTGCAGATAAGTGGCGCCAGTCGCCTGTAATGCCTGTATCTTCTCAGTTCCAAAATCCTCGATGGTTTCCATAAAAGCACGTGTCAGAAACCCTAAAGTCATGAAAAATAGTGCCAAAAAACCAGTGAGATCATTTTGCTTAAAGGAAAAAAGTAAGATCATCGCCCAAGCAACGATGGGAATATTTCGGAGTAGTGATGAAAAGGCCCGAATGACCCAGCCAACGGTAATCGCTGGCGTAAGTGTCTTAGCACCTGTAATCGCTAAAAATAGGGATACTACGGCAGCACAGGTCGTTGAAGCAACTGCCACTACAAACGTCCGAAATAACTGTCGAATAATCTCGCTCCAGTAACCTTTTGAAGCTTCGTTGGGGATGAAGTTCTGGATTAACCACGCTACACCATCTTGGATATTGAACAGCGACTGCGTTTGAAAGCCGAGTCCGATTGATGCACCAATATAAGCAAGGCCAAGAATGACAAGGATGATGGACAGTCGTATACGCTGGTTATTGAAGAAATTGGTGACCTGCTGTGCATCAGAGTTCAAGAACAGCACTCCTTTCAGTATTCGCAGCCTTTTGGTATATGCTAGCAACGGTAGTATCTGAAAGAGCCTCAGTACGATCATCAAATACGACCTGACCGTTGTTGATACCAATAACGTGATCCGCGTAATTTCGAGCGATATCAACTTGGTGGAGGTTGATTAATACCGAGATGCCCTCATTTGTAGCTAGATCTCTAAGAATATCCATGACAGTGATGGTTGATTTAGGATCTAGGGATGCAATTGGTTCATCACACAGAATGATTTTTGGCTGTTGCATTAACGCTCGAGCGATGCCAACCCGCTGTTTTTGGCCACCACTTAGATTACGGCATTGCTGAAAGGCAAATTCTTCAAGACCAACCTTCTTCAGCAGTTTTAAAGCCGCTTCCTTTTCGCGATTACGGTAAATCGAAAAGATACCCGCTAGATTAGATTTAGTGCCTAAACAGCCATGTAAGACGTTTTCAATCGCTGTTAGAGGTTCAATCAAGTTGTAGTTCTGGAAAATCATCCCAATTCTGCAACGAGCTTGGCGCAACTGTGACCGATTCAATTGGCGCATGTCGGTGCTATCAAACAAAATCTCACCGTCATCGTCACGAATAAGTTGATTAATACTACGTAAAATCGTCGTTTTACCGGCGCCAGAAGGTCCAATAATAACGGTGACCTCACCGGGTTGAACGCTAAATGAAACATCGGTTAACGATTTTTTTTCGCCATCGTAGCTCTTAGCTAAGTGTTTTACGGTTAACATTAGAACCTCCTTTTGCCAGCAGCCTATTCACCCAGTACTTTATGAGTAGGGGCGTACCATTTGTCAGAAATAGCGATAAACTGGGTATCACCATCCTTTGGTAATAAACTGTGTACCTTAGCGGTAGATGGGGCAAAGAATCTTTTATCCTTAGCGATTCGAGATGACGTCAACGCTTTAATGATTTTTTGAGTATCTGATTTGCTGAGCATTTTTGAGTTTACAGCAATAGGCTCGTTCTGTACGGGGTAGGCGGCTAAAGCGATACTTTCTTTGCCACGAACACTGTTAAATGGTGCTGGCGCGTTGGCGTTGATTTTGAAGTCAGCACCGGCTTTAGTTGAATCATTGGTGAATTTACCGTATGAAACGAGATCCATGTCATCAAAGGCAGCAACGTCAGCATCACCTTTAAGCAGGTTAACGGCTGAACCCTGATGTGAACCGCCAAACAGGACCTTGGAGAAGAACTTACCGCTTTGTTGCAAGTCATCCTTGTTTTTTAGGTTGAAGTTGGTTTGAATGGCACCTGCTGGAATGGCAAAACCAGATGTTGACGTGTTAGAAACAAAGGACATCTTCTGACCCTTGATCTTTTCCAAACGATACTTACCGTTTACCTTATATTGGTTAGCTTTATCCTTAGGAACCATGATGTAACTGTGGTATTGAGCATCCTTCAACGTACCAGATTTACCGGAGTAGGTCAGAATTGGTTCAACGGAGGCGTTTTGCTTGTGAGCTTGGATGTAACTATCCGGTCCCATTAGCGCAATTTGGGCTTTGCCAGATGAGATGGCTTGGATGGCAACGTTGTAATCGGTAGTGGTTTTAACCTCAACTTTTTTACCAGTTGCTTTGTGAATCTCGTTTGCCAGTGCTGTTCTCGCAGGGCCGGCTTCTTTGGCTGAATCACCGGGCAAGAAAACGACTGTCAGCGCTTTGTCCTTCTGGTTCCCGCCCGTGGCGTTTGAAGAACTACAACCGGCAGCCGCAAGTGATAAACCAATGATACCGGCAGCAAATAAACTTGTTTTAAAAATACTCATATTAATAACCCCTATCTTATTTGATAGGGTTAATGTTAACGGGTGATTGTAAATCCAACATAAATCCTTCGTAAATGTTTATAGATAACGTGTAAATGTTTGGTAAATAAGAACAGAGGTGATATTAGCAATGATTATGAAACAGATTTTTGGTGTCACGGCTGACTTTGTAGTATGTTGAAAGGTAAAAAGATGATTCACGAACAGGAGGGTTTAGTGTATGGCGTTTGATTACGATACGATTGTGATTGGTGGCGGCCCCGGTGGCATGGCCGTTGCGTATGGCTTAAATAATAGTCAAAGGGTTTTGGTGGTTGAAGGAAATCTGTGGGGTGGCACGTGCCCTAATTTCGGCTGTGATCCTAAGAAAATGCTCTACGGTATAGTTGAAGCCAGAAGACAAGTCGTTCGTTATCAGGGAAGTGGTTTGTCAGCTGAACCGAAAGTTGACTGGGCGGAAATGATGGCGTTTAAACGCGGTTATACAGAAAAAATTCCAACTGGAACTGAAGCAGGTTTAAAGAGTGCACACATCGATCACTTGCATGGTACTGCAGAATTTATAGATGGTCATACCGTGCGCGTAGGCAATCAAAAAGTAACGGGTGAACATATTGTGATCGCTACTGGCGCTACACCAACTATTCCAGATATTCCTGGGAAAGAAGCCTTTAAGACAAGTACTGATTTTTTGGATTTGTCTAGCTTACCCAAGAAGATCGGGTTCGTTGGTGCTGGCTACGTGGCAATTGAACTGGCGAATATTGCGGTAGAAGCGGGCGCTGAAGTGCACGTTTTCCAGCATAATGATCGGCTACTTCGTAATTTCCCGCAAAACTATACTGAGAAGCTGAAGGGCATTTTGGCTGATAAGGGGATTCATTTTCACATGAATACGAACGTTACAGCGCTAAATGCTGATGATGAACAGGTTGAAGTGATTACTGATAACAGTGATCCAGTCACATTGGACGCTATCTTCGCAGCGGCCGGACGACGACCAAACTTGGATCAGCTTAATTTGGCAACTATTGGTGTTGCGGTTGAGTCCCAAGGCGTGAAGGTCGATGATCATTTAAGGACCAGTGTTCCCTCCATTTACGCTATTGGTGATGCGATTGCTAAATCAGTGCCCAAGTTAACGCCGGTTTCGGGGATTGAAGGGCGCTATGTAGCTGCATTGATTGCAGGGAAGACTAGCGACCCAATTCAGTATCCAGCTATTCCACACATCGTGTTTGCTGGACCGGAGCTTGCCCAAGTCGGGGTGACACTCGACGACGCGGAAAAACAGCCAGAGCAGTATAGAATCAATAACCAATCAGTGGGTTCTTGGTATACTTACCATCGCCTGCAAGATGAAAATGCCCGTGTCACGACGATTACTGAGAAAGATTCTGGCAGACTAGTCGGTGCCGTAGTATTAGCGGTGAATGCCGAAGAACTCATAAATGACTTTTCGGAAATTATTACCCACAAATCGTCGGCTAAACAAGCCACTGACTGGACACCCATTTATCCCAGCGTTACCAGTGATTTAGGTTACTTTTATTAATTGATAGATTCTAGAATTTAAGTTAAATAATCCTCGTTTTGATGGTGCGTTCATCAGGACGGGGATTTCGCTGTGCCTGAGGCGAGGTCAAATGTAGGTCGGATTAATCAGCGAGGTCAACTGGTTTCAATATCAATCGATGTTAAGCCCCATTTGCTTGCCATGTTAAAATAGGGTATCAAGAATAGGAAGTGACAAGATGGGGCGAGCAGAAGATCTTTATCAAGCGATTATGGCAGATCCGCAAAACGCTGAGTTTACACAACAGGGGATTGAACCTTTGTATCACGTGGAGCCTGAGGCAACAATCTTGATTATTAGTCAGGCACCAAGCCGAAAAGGGCAAGCGTCAATGACTTATTGGGATGATCCCAGCGGTGACCGGTTAAGAGCATGGATGGGTATGAGTCGTGATGAGTTCTATCATTCTGGAAAGTTGGGTGTGGTTCCCTTAGATTTTTATTTCCCGGGAAAAGGTAAGCAAGGAGACCTGCCACCGAGAAAAGGGTTTGCTGAAAAATGGCACGAGCCCGTGCTCGAACTAATGCCGAAAGTGTCGTTAACACTACTTATTGGTGCCTATGCGCAGAAATATTATTTGCAAAAAAGGCGTCAAAAAACGCTGACTGAAACAGTAGCTCATTATAAAGACTACCTACCGAAATATTTTCCAATCGTCCATCCTTCCCCACTAAATTACGGCTGGATGCACCAGCACCCCTGGTTTGAAGATGAGGTTGTTCCAGAGCTACAGGCGGAAGTACGACGATTGCTTAAGAACTAAGAAGCATCTAGCACTCATAAATCTGATTTGTTTTATTAATTAAAAGTAAGTATTTAGGATTCTTCCTTGAAGGTTAAACGTAATTACGGTAGTCTATACGCCAGGATCACTAGAAATGGAGCACGCTAATGAATAATCAGGTCTTCTTTGATTTTGATGGCACTATTGCTAATTCTGAACGTGGCATTGTCCACTCAGTTAAAAAAATGGTAGATGATTTACAGCTACCGCATTTAACGGATGAGCAGTATCGACTTTTCATTGGACCGACACTCGCTGACAGCTTAACAAAGTTTTTTCCGTCACTGTCGGAGAAACAGGTGGCCAATGGTATCGCAAAATACAGGGCAGAATATGAGTTGCATGGCATATTTGATTTGCAAATTTATCCCGGTATTGAAACAGCGCTAATGACTTTAAAAACAGCTGGCTATCAGTTGAATATAGCTTCAGCAAAGCCTGAACCTGTTTTACAGCGAATCATTGATAAATTTCAGTTGAACGATTATTTTAGCGGTATCTATGGTGCCGCAGGAGAAGTAAATCGCGTTAAGAAAGCCGATATATTAGCCTATGGTATCAAAACTAGTGGCGCTTCACGGACTAATAGTGTCATGGTTGGTGATCGCTATACCGATATGATTGGTGGTAAGGCAAACCACGTGAAGACTTTGGGTGTGACGTATGGCTTTGGCGATACGGATGAACTTAAGGCCTCGAATGCAACAGCATTAGTCGCTTTACCTAAAGAAATACCGGCTGGTGTAGCAAAGTTGTTGGGGAAATAAGGTTAAAGGGCGCTGGACCAAGGCGACTCTTTTTTGTTCTCTAGTAAGAAATTAGTAACTGGTAGTAGTGGACAGTTAAACCGAGGTGATACTAGTGATTGAACTGCTTAATGTCAACAAGGAATATCAAGATCAACATGCACTTGATCACTTAAATCTCACCATTAATGATGGTGAATTATTTGTGCTGGTAGGGCCTTCTGGCAGCGGGAAAACGACGCTGTTAAAAACCATTAACCGGCTAGTTGTACCCACGTCTGGGCAGGTTAAAATTGACGGTAAAGATGTGGCAGATGCAAACGTGCAGGAGTTACGACGCCAGATTGGCTATGTACTACAGACGGGTGCGTTATTTCCCAATATGAGTGTGGCGGAAAATGCGAGCGTACAACTAGATAACTTAAAGTGGCCAGCAGACAAGAAACGTACCAGAATTGCCGAACTCATGACTGAAGTGGGTCTTGATCCAGACCATTTTTTGGACCGGATGCCCAGTGAACTTTCCGGTGGTGAGGCACAGCGGGTGGGTATTGTTCGCGCTTTAGCCTGTGAGCCGGGGTTAGTTCTTATGGACGAGCCTTTTAGTGCTTTGGATCCAGTTTCTCGGCGTCAATTACAGCAAATTGTGATTAATCTGCACCAGGATTTGGACAGCACGATTGTATTTGTGACTCATGATATGCATGAAGCGTTGCGGTTGGCTGATCGAATTGGTGTTGTGCATAACGGTAAACTGCAGCAAGTAGGAACGCCGACTGAAATTTTGTCAGAGCCAGCCAACGCGTTTGTCAGCAATTTCTTTGCCGATGAACAGCAGACAGATCAGTTATTAGGACAGGTCTTAGCTGCAGGGTTTGGTCGAGCAGCTAAAGCTGACGAACCAGGTACTAAGATGGTCAAAGGTCAAAGTATCTTTGAGTGGGCGACTGCCCTTCAAAAATCGCAGGTAGACCAGGTGGTTGTGGATGATAAGGTGCTAACTAATCATGATTTAATCGATTACTTAGCATCGCTTGAGACGGAGGGTGACAATCATTAGTCAATTAATAAGTTATGTCAATAAGAACCACGGTGACTTATTACAGGCTTTGTGGCAACATATTTCGATTTCCTTAATCAGTATGCTGATCACAATTCTGATTGCGATACCGCTTGCCATAGCGCTGATCAATCATCGTCGCATCGGTGAAATTTTTCTGCAAATTACTGGTGTTATTCAGACAATCCCGAGTTTAGCGGTTTTAGGGATTCTAATACCGTTCGTTGGGATTGGCACAGTTCCAGCAATCATTGCGTTAGTTTTGTACGCCATTATGCCTGTTTTTCAAAACACCTATGCGGGGCTTACGAACATTGATCCCGTTTTGTTAGAGGCAGCGGATGCCCTTGGTGTAACCCCAAGATTCAAACTTTTTAAGGTTGAACTGCCTCTGGCAATGCCCATGATTTTATCGGGTATTCGGATCGCCACAGTGCTTGTTATTGGAACGGCGACCTTAGCTGCTTTGATTGGTGGTGGCGGTTTAGGGACTTACATT
The DNA here is from genome assembly GCF_059704265.1 of Secundilactobacillus sp. MJ173. Taxonomy (NCBI): domain Bacteria; kingdom Bacillati; phylum Bacillota; class Bacilli; order Lactobacillales; family Lactobacillaceae; genus Secundilactobacillus; species Secundilactobacillus sp. MJ173. The sequence goes on along the minus strand of NZ_BAAKGN010000038.1, from coordinate 78,652 downwards.
CTGCTAGGAATTCAAACAAATAATAATACGGCGCTGTTAGTGGGTGCTGTTCTGTCGGCCATTTTGGCTTTACTGGCTAATTGGTTGATTGAAGTCTTGTCGAAGGTGCCTTTAAAACGGCTGGGCATCGGTACTTTGGTGTTAGTGATCATTGGTTTAGGCGGCACTATCGGTCATCAATTATTAAAACCACAGACTGAGAGAATAACGATTGCGGGTAAATTGGGTGGCGAACCCGAAGTGCTGATCAATATGTATAAGGATTTAATTGAACAAAATGATTCAAGGGTTAAAGTAACGGTAAAGCCTAACTTTGGTGGCACCAGTTTTCTTTTTAAGGGCCTTCAAAGCGGTAAAATTGATATCTATCCAGAGTTCACGGGTACGATTCTGCAAACACTGGTCAAGGGTAATCCAGATGTCAATCGTAATCCGCAAATTGCCTACCAAAATGCGCGTGATGATGTTAAAAAACAGTTTGGTATGACGTATCTTAAACCCATGGCTTATCAGAATAACTATGCCGTTACCGTTAGACAGGATACGGCAACGCGGTATCATTTAAAGACCATTTCGGATTTAACACGAGTCGCTGGTCAGCTTTCGGGAGCGTTCGATCCTGACTTTTATCAGGAGAGCAACGGCTATCCTGGACTCAGAAAAACGTATGGTCTTAGTCTAAAATCAGCTAAAACCATGGAGCCTTCATTGCGTTATGAAGCTCTGGCTAATAAGCGGGTAGATGTGACGGATGGCTATACAACTGATCCGCAGATCAAGGAGTATCACCTTGTGGCACTGAAAGATGATAAGGGCTTTTTCCCCACGTATCAGGGCGCACCATTAATGAAAACGAGCTTTGCTAAACAGCACCCAGCCATTGTGAAACAACTGAGTCGGTTAAGTGGTAAAATTTCGGTTTCTGACATGCAGAACATGAACTACCAAGTGACAGTTAAGCACCGGAAAGCTTCGGTGGTTGCACGGGAATACCTGAAAAACCATCATTATTTGAAATAGAACTAATAAAACATCAAGCATTGCTGTAGAAACAGTTGTGCTTGATGTTTTTATTTTAGGGACTCCAAATTAATTCTTTTACTCAATTAACTTTTGCTTGTAATTTTTATTAATGGTGGTAATATAGTTTTGGTAATTGAGCGGGCGCTCAGTCGTAATAGATGAATTACTTTGAATGTTTGGATCAGGAGAAATGATAACTTGATATGGGCTTAAACACAGATGCTTAATTTTATATCAAATTTGTATTTCACTGACCAACCGAATTTCTAAGTCAATAGAAAAGAGGTTTTAATGATGAAGGATACAGAGAAACACAACTTCGTACAAGGCGTTGATGGCGAAGGCAAGAGTCTTGATGAAGTAAATGGTACGGTTGAAGTCCCTAAAAACGGGGGCTTTTGGAAAACATTAATGGCATATACGGGACCTGGTATCCTAATTGCCGTTGGTTATATGGATCCCGGTAACTGGATCACTTCGATTGCTGGTGGGGCACAGTTCAAGTACAAGTTACTCGCAGTGATTTTGATTTCAAGTTTGATTGCCATGCTGCTTCAGGCGATGTCAGCCAAACTAGGGATTGTGACGGGTAAAGATTTAGCGCAACTAACGCGTGAACGTACCAGCAAGGGTATGGGATTCGTTCTTTGGATCATTGCCGAACTAGCCATTATGGCAACTGATATTGCTGAAATCATTGGTTCTGGGATTGCGCTAAAACTGCTATTCCATATTCCTCTGATCGTTGGTATTTTAATCACGGCTGCTGATGTCTTGATCTTGCTGTTATTAATGAAACTGGGCTTTAGAAAGATTGAAGCCATCGTGGCAACGCTTGTGACGGTTATTTTATTAGTGTTTGCTTATGAGGTTGCATTATCTGACCCAAGTATCGCCGGCATTATCGGTGGGTACGTGCCAACAACAGACATCATCAGTAATCACTCAATGTTATACCTGTCATTAGGAATTGTTGGTGCAACGGTTATGCCCCATGATTTGTATTTGGGCTCATCTATTTCGCAAACACGTAAACTTGATCGTTCAGATCGTAAGGACATTGCTAAAGCCATTAAGTTCTCTACAATCGATTCGAACTTGCAATTATTCATTGCCTTTATCGTTAATAGCTTACTATTAATTCTTGGTGCTGCACTGTTTTATGGGACTGACAGTTCGTTGGGTCGCTTTGTAGACTTATTCAATGCGTTAAGTAATAGTCAAATCGTTGGTGCGATTGCCAGCCCAATGCTCAGTATGTTGTTTGCGGTGGCGCTGTTAGCATCAGGTCAAAGTTCCACAATCACCGGTACGTTGGCTGGACAGATTATTATGGAAGGCTTCATTCGTCTTCGGATTCCGCTTTGGGCGCAAAGATTGGTGACACGTTTGCTGTCTGTTACTCCCGTCTTAGTTTTTGCCATCATCTATCATGGTGATGAAGCTAAGATTGAAGACCTGCTGACTTTCTCCCAAGTATTTTTGAGTATTGCCTTACCATTCGCGGTAATCCCACTTGTGATGTTTACTAGTAGTAAAAAGGTCATGGGTGAATTCGCCAATCATGTGTGGGTTAAATACGTTGCGTGGATAGTCACGATAGTGTTAATCGTATTGGATGTTTATCTTCTTGGACAGCAATTAGGTAGTATGTTCAGTTAAAATCGTAGGGACAGCTTTCATTGGCAAATCAAGGGACTGTCTCTTTTTTATACCAAAACAACCAGCGGGGACGAATCATGAGTAAAAGTGAAACCAAAAGTGATCAGCATAAAGAGAAAATTTTGAAAATTTCCCGGGAAATGTTTGCCCAAAATGGTTATGAAGCAACGACTACCCGGATGATTAATCAGGCTGCAGGAACGGCTGAAGGCTTGATGTACTACTATTTTCCACATGGGAAGCACGAAATACTTGATACCATCATTCATCAAGGAATCATTAATCGAGTTAATCAACTGCAGATGACGTTCAGTGATTGCGTTACAAAGATTGATCTTGAGCAGCGATTAATGTTGATATTCGAAAATATTTGGCAAGTCTTTCAGGATAAAGAAAATTACCAGTCGTTTGTTATTACAATTCATGAACGCATGTTATTGTCTGACGACCAAGCTGATTGGCTGCTACAAATTTTAGAGGGTCTTGTGGATGAAATTGCCCAACAGCTGGAAACAGCACCAGTACTTCAGTCGATGAATAAGAATCAATATCAGCCGTTGGCGCGGGTGATTGTTTCTATTTTTCAGAAAGTAATCTATGACGAATTGCTGATTAAAAATAACCGGCAGTTAACTGATGAGATGAAAGCTCAGATTCGACCACAATTAAGTGTGGTTTTGTAAACAAAGTGTTGATTGATAAATAGATAGCGTGTTGCTCGCCAGTGGGTTGAGGAACACGCTTTTTGGTGGCCGACTACCTGTACTGAATGACCTGTTTTGGTGAAGAGACCAATCTTGACTTTTCAAATGGGGTCACGTATGCTATTAAAGTTAATTAAATTGCTAATAGCTTGATCATCGTCGGGTGATCTTGATAGGCAGCTCTTCTAGTCGCAGATGCAATGTTCTCAGAACGTTGAAGGCTAGGATTGGTGCCTTTTTATGTGAGTTGGAGGAAAGTTAATCATGACGACAGTAGTTTTACGGGGCATGTTGATCAGTTTTGCGCTAGTGTCTTCAATTGGCATGCAGAATTTATTTGTATTTAATAGCGCTATGAGCAATCGAATGCGACGTGCTTTATTAATTTGCTTATTTGTGTGGGTAGCCGATACAACTTTAACTACCGTCACCTTTTTAGGAATAGGTGCGTTAATCAGTCGCTATTTGTGGCTCAAAATTACCATTATGCTGCTGGGTGGTTTAATCGTGATTTGGATGGGAATCGGTATTTTACGCTCTGCAAGTCAGATAGAACTTGGTAAGGACGATTCGCAATTACCGTTAAAAGAGGCTTTTGCTGGTGCTTGGATCGTGGCTTTTGCCAATCCACAAGCCATTATTGATACAGGGGTCACCATGGGAGCCTTAAGAGGGACGCTAGCTAATAACGAAGTGTTACCTTTTTTAGGGGGCATTATTTTAGCCACCGCAATTTGGTTTTTCGCCATTACGATCATCGTTGGTAGTTTGAAGAATCGGTTACCTAAGCGTATTTTGATGTGGATCAATATTATTTCAGGAGTTATTGTTGTGGGTTATGGGTTCGCCTTACTTATTAATGCGGCAAGATTAATCTTTTAACTAAAAAATAGCCTTAAATCAGGCGCGATAATGACTATCGGTCTTGATTCAAGGCTATTTTATTACTGTTTTTGAAGACGCAGTGCGTTCAGGATGGCAAGCATCGTTACGCCAACATCAGCAAAAACGGCTTCCCACATGCCAATGATACCCAATGCACCTAAGATCAAGAAGATGATTTTAACGGCAAGCGCGAAGGCGATATTTTCCCAGACGATTTGCTTGGTGGCCTTTGCGATTTGAATAATCGTGGCGATTTTTGAAGGCTTATCATCCATTATGACGATATCCGCTGCCTCAATCGCTGCGTCAGCTCCAAGACCGCCCATAGCAATGCCAACATCGGCTCGAGCAAGAACAGGTGTATCGTTAATACCATCACCAACGAACACAACTTGATGATGCGACGTGTGGGCAGTTTGGGTCAATGCAGTCATTTTTGCAACTTTTTGTGCTGGTAATAAGTCAGATTCAACCTGGTCCAAACCAAGTTGCTGACCAATCTGCTCAGCAATACCCTTATTGTCACCAGTTAGCAACTCAGTCTTTTCAACCCCAAGTTGTTTGAGCATCAGGATGGCGGATTTTGAGTCTGTTTTAGGCTGATCGGCAACTTGAATGCTGCCGGCAAATTTTTGATTAATTGCAATGTAGACCGTGGTACAGTTCGGTTCAATCCCAGGAAGTGCAATGTGGTTTGTTGACATCGCTTTTGCATTGCCGACCACTACCGTCTGGTCATTGATCATCGCCTTGATACCATGTCCAGCCGTTTCCTGCATGTCTTGCAGTTTAAATTGCGTCAGATTCCCATCATAAGCTTCGATGATGGAACTGGCGATGGGGTGGTTAGAATGCTGTTCAGCTGCAGCGGCGATACCTAACAGTTGCTGGTTAGTGAGAGGGGCTTCCGCGTTGATTTTGCTAACGGTGAAGCGTCCTTTTGTTAAGGTTCCGGTTTTATCAAACGCAATCGTATTGACGCGCGTTAAGGCTTCGAGAAAATTACTACCCTTAACTAAAATGCCGTGTCGTGAGGCTGCTCCGATGCCACCGAAGAAGCTCAGGGGTACGGAGATAACCAGCGCACAGGGACAACTGATAACCAGAAAAACGAGTGCACGGTTGATCCAAGTGGCCCAAGCACCCAGATGAAGCAGGGGTGGGAAGATGGCTAACAGAATCGCTAAGCCAACTACGATTGGGGTATAAATTTTAGCAAAACGAGTAATGAATTTTTCGGTGGTTGTTTTTTGCTGAGCGGCATTTGAGACTAAATCTAGGATGCGTGCCACAGTTGATTCTTGATAGGGTTTGGTGACGCGGATATCGATGACACCAGTAAGATTAATGGCACCGCTCAGAACAGTTTCACCACTTTGGGTGTCACGAGGTAACGATTCGCCAGTTAATGCCGAAGTATCTAAGCTAGTATGGCCACGAATTAATTCACCGTCTAACGCAATCTTTTCACCAGGTCTTACCCGGATAATCTGGCCGGGAATAACTTGCTCAGGTGTAACGGTTTTTTCACCGTTATGAGTTAAAATCGTAGCGGTGGTGGGCTTGAGCTTCAACAGGGAAGAAATGGATTGCTTGGACTGTTGAACAGCGATGTTCTCGAATAGTTCGCCAATTTCGTAGAATAGCATAACTGCGATGGCTTCAGGGTAGTCTCCCAGCGCAATTGCGCCAACGGTAGCTACGGTCATCAAAAAGTTTTCGTCAAAAAAGTTGCCACTGACGATATTAGTAAGGGATTCCCAGATAACCGGATAGGCGATAATCGCATAAGAAGCGATATAGAGCAGAATTTTTTCGGTTGAGACTGGTAAACTGACTGCGATTAATAATATAATGGTTGAACTGGCAATCATGATTAAGTCGCTTTTATGATTTAGAAAACCACGTAACGTTTTGTGGGTGCGAGTTGGAACAGTTGCTGATTTCATAGCCATCACCTCGATACATATCAACATATGTGCATATCTTAATGTGAATTGTACCCGTACTGCTGCTAAAATGCAACCGCATTCGTAGCTAACCCAGTATCAGATAATGATTATTATGAAGGAAGTTAAATAACTAATGGAAAATCCTAAACATTTGGAAATCGTAGAACATTTAAAAGACCACTTAACCGTCTCATCAGAATTAGAGAATATGGTTGCCTTGTTTAAAACGTTAGGCGATGTGACTCGGGTACGCATTATCTTAGCGTTAGCTGAATCGACACTTAGCGTAACGGAACTGACTGAAGTTTTAGATTTAAATCAGTCAACCGTTTCACATCAGTTAAGTCTGCTGAAACAGCAAAATTTAGTCAGGGGGACTCGGAATGGTAAAAATATTCATTACGAGTTATCTGACCGACATATCATGACGATTGTGGATCAGGTCAAAGCGCACGTTTTGGAACATTGATCAGTGACGATCATTAAACACGCCCCTTTTAAAGTCGACTAGTTTGCATTTTGCAAGGTAGTCGACTTTTTGGTTGACAATTGTAAACGAAGCACTTATCATATAGTTATGGTTTACAAATGTAAACGTGAAAAATAAAATTCTGGAGGCTTTTATCATGATTAAAATCCTTGTATTAATAGTTGGTTTAGCACTGATTGGTTTTATCGCTTGGTGGTTCTTTGGTAAGCATGCGGTGGCTACTGAAACGGCTAACGTTACTAATGATGTTCAGGAAATTGATGTAGACGTCAATGGTGGCTACTCACCCGAAAAAGTAGTTTTGAAGAAGGGCGTTCCTGCCGTTTTGAATTTCACTCGTCGGGATCCCTCAACGTGTTTGGATCGGGTCGTTTTTCCTGATTTCGGTATCAACCGTGAGTTACCAAAGGGTGAGAAACAAGCGATTAATATCGATACTAGCAAGTCCGGCGAATTCCAGTGGGCTTGCGGCATGGATATGTTTCATGGCAAATTGATCATTAAGTAAATTAATGAAATTGTCATCATTGAGTGGAGCTTAGTTACCAAACGTAAAGTTTTGGGGAAAGTGGTGAACAAGGATGTCAATTACAAGTCGTTTTTGGATCTCATTGATCCTATCGTTACCGATGTTAGCAGAGATGATTTTTCACCCGTTTGGCTGGATGTTGCCAGGTGGTGAATGGACGATGTTAGTGCTGACGACGATTATCATGGCTGTTTCAGCAGGCCCGTTTTGGCAGAGTGCCTGGGCGTCTTTTACAAAGCATCATTCGAACATGGATACATTGGTGGCTATTGGAACGGCGACAGCGTATTTTTACAGCATATACGCCATGATTACCCATCAGCCAGTCTTTTTTGAAAGTGCAGCGTTTGTAACAGCCTTTGTTCTACTGGGCCAGGTTTTCGAAGAACGGATGCGAAATAACGCCTCAAATGCCGTTGACAAGTTGGTTAATTTACAGGCTAAAGAAGCTTCGGTTTTAAGAAACGGTGAACTGGTGAAAGTACCACTAAGCGAAGTGGTTGTTGGTGATTTGATCCGGGTTCAGCCAGGTGAAAAGATTGCCGTAGATGGTGTCATTACCAAGGGCAGTTCCGCAATCGATGAATCCATGGTGACTGGTGAAAGTATGCCCGTTGAAAAACGTGCGGGTGACCGGGTAATTGGTTCAACGCTGAACAGCAATGGGACGTTTATGTTCAAGGCTGAAAAAGTTGGCAGTGATACCATGTTGTCTCAAATCGTCGAGTTAGTCAGAAAAGCACAGAATAGTCATGCACCGATTCAAAAATTAACGGATCAAGTTTCGAATATTTTTGTGCCAATTGTGCTGATTATTTCAATCCTAACGTTTTTGGTTTGGTACGTATTATTTGGCGCAAGTGTTGCTAATGCTTTGATTTTTGCTGTTTCAGTTGTCGTCATTGCCTGCCCATGTGCCTTAGGTCTAGCTACTCCAACCGCTTTAATGGTTGGGACGGGTCGCTCTGCTAAAATGGGTATCTTGATCAAAAACGGTGAAGTCCTTGAAGCTGTTAATGACATTACTACGGTGGTTTTCGATAAAACGGGTACAATTACCATGGGAAAACCAGAAGTAACGGATATTGTGGGTGATCAATCACAAATTTTACCGTTAGCGGCTAGCTTAGAAGCCGATTCGGAGCATCCCTTGGCTGCAGCGGTTTTGGCTAAGGCTAAAGATGAAGGCATCACGATTACGCCGGTAACGGACTTTCGAGCTATTGAAGGTAAGGGTGTTGCTGCAACGGTAAATGGCCAAGCCGCCTTCATTGGGAATGATAAATTACTGGATGACCACAACTTGGCTGCCGATTTAAAACAGACGGCCATTAAGCTACAGACAGCAGCTAAAACGGTAGTCTATGTTGGCTTGGATCATCAAGTGATTGGCCTGATTGCCATTCAGGATGCGCCAAAGGCAACCTCAAAAGAAGCCATCTCAGCGCTGAAACAGCGGGGGCTGAAGACGGTCATGTTAACCGGAGATAATGAACGAGTAGCTCAGGCGATTGCGGATCAGGTCGGTATCGATTCCGTTATCGCGGATGTTTTACCTGCAGACAAAGCTGATCACGTCAAGATGTTGCAGCAGACGGGGAAGGTAGCCTTTGTTGGTGACGGTATCAATGACGCGCCTGCGTTAACGGTTGCGGATGTTGGTATCGCCATGGGTTCTGGGACGGACATTGCCATTGAATCGGGTGGCATCGTACTGGTTAAAAATGACCTTCGTGATGTAGACCGAGCCTTGGCCATGAGTCGCAAGACCTTTAACCGAATTAAGCTCAATTTGTTTTGGGCGTTTGTTTACAACGTACTGGGAATTCCAGTCGCAGCCGGTGTTTTCTACACAATTGGGTTAACGCTTAGTCCAGAACTGGCAGGACTGGCGATGGCCTTTAGTTCGTTATCCGTGGTTACTAGTTCAGTGCTGTTGAACCGTGCTAAAATTACCACCAGCGTTTCTGAAACGGCGTAAGGTGTACAGCAGTAAAAAAATCAGGCTAATTATCAGGAGATGTTACTACTGATATTAGCCTGATTTTGTTATGCTAAACAATGTGATAACTCTCAGTAATCTCCCATTTTTCTCAAAAAGCGGACCGTTATAATAGTTTGAGTAAACTTTTTGAAAGTAGGAATTGATTGTGAAACCAAATGAACCGTCACCAAAGGGCAATTTCGTTGGCTTGCTGCCATTGATTTTCTTCCTGGTCCTCTATATTAGTTCGGGTATTTTCACCGGTAGCTTTGATAATATGCCGCTACTGGTCGCCATGATGCTGGCGAGCATCGTGGCCTTTTTGCTGAAAGGCGATAATCGCAAAGACACTTTTAGTGATAAATTAACCGTGTTCTTCAAGGGTGCAGGGCAGGAAACGATGATTTTGATGATCATTATTTTTCTCTTGGCAGGTGCTTTTTACTACGTAACGAAGTCAATGCACGCGGTAGAAACGATTACTGATATTGGCTTAACGTATTTACCTAAGTCATTTTTAGTTCCCGGTGTTTTTATCCTTGGCTGTATTCTTAGTTTCGCCATGGGAACTTCTATGGGAACCGTGGCAGCGTTGATGCCAATTGCCGCTAGTATTGCCCAGATGGCACACATTAGTATGCCGTTAATGGCTGGAGTAGTGGTCAGCGGCGCCATGTTTGGGGATGATTTATCGTTAATTTCTGGGTCGGCCATCGTGTCAGCTAAGACGCAGGGAGTCACCATTTTCGATAAATTTAAAACCAATGCGATCATGGTGATACCTGCAGTATTGATTACCATTGCGTTGCTAATGACCGTTCACGTTGGTCATGCGGATGTGGGGAGCCTTGGGACCATTCACTGGCTCAATATTTTACCGTATATCGTGGTGATTGCCCTATCCTTTATGAATATTAATGTGTTGATTGTCCTGTTAATGGGAATCGTAACGGCAACCGTGATCGGCATCGCTTCAGGCAGCTTCGATTTCATTGGTGCACTAGATTCGATTCATAAAGGGATGCTATCCATGGCGGATATTTCCCTGATTTCCATTGTTGTTGGTGGACTTGCTGCTTTAATGACGCACATGGGCGGGATTCAGTGGTTACTGAATAAGATTACCAAACATGCTAATGGCGCATTGGGCGGTAAGTTTGCTATTGCCTTCTTGATCCTGTTGTTAGATTTAATCACCACAAATAATACGGTTTCAATTATGATTGCGGGACCAATATCGAAGGATCTGTCAGACACGTATCATATTTCTAAATCGTATACTGCCAGTATTTTAGACGTTTTCTCCTGCGTTGGGCAGGGCTTGATTCCTTATGGCGGTCAACTACTAATGGCAGGGGCAATTGCACAAGTATCGGCAGCTTCGATTGTACCGTATAGCTGGTACTGCATGGTGTTAGGAATTGTTTCAATTATTTTCTTAGTCAGCCATTTTTCACCCAAAGAGGCTCGGGTAAGAATTTAGTGTTATGAATGTAATCTAAATAGCCTGGTCTTCTAATTGCACATTAGAAAACCAGGCTATTTTAAATTGAACAAATTCGAATTACATTAGTTGTTTAATCATTCAGTTGAAATTTCAGTTTCATTTGTGGTTCACCAAGCGCTAACATTTGGCCAAGCAGGATGTTGGAATTCGTTTTGGCAATATCGGCCATTTGGTTATTAACCTTTTCAAGATATGCGGGGAGGTTTGATTGAGCAACCGCCTTTTGGTCAGCTTTGATTTGAAGGTTCCGGCATTGGGCAACGGTGTGTTCTTCAAATAAGTTTTCTTGGTCTTCATAAAGTGCGAAGTCGTTATCACCAATCAAAGCTAAAACGTTTGGCAACCAGTACATATTGGTTGGGTCACAGTTACCCGTTGTGTTCTTGTAGGCTTCTGGCGTATCAGTTACATTCGCGTAGAAAGGTACTACGGCATTAAAGGTATTTGGACCAAACGCTAACCAGTGAATGCCGGCAATTTCATCTGGGACATTATTCCGGATTTGCAGAATGTGCAGTTCTTGATTCCGGTTGATTCCAATTGGTCGGAACTGCTTTTTCTGGGCTTCAGTACCGGTACCATAAGGATCATATGGGGTGTTTTGATAGTGAGAACTCAATACAAACTTCATGTCTTCGATGGAAATTTTCTTATCAGTTCTGCAAATGAATGGCAGATCCTGATCGATTGGGGTAGTGTCGAATTCTGGGTTGAAATACTTTTGACCATACCAAGCACGTGGGTTGTTGTACCGAGTGTCTTTGATAGTAGCACTGCCGAAGATATGACGTAGATTGACCTGGTCTTTGTCAGGATTCATGTGGTATTGCTGAATCATGTGAGACAAATCTTTAGAACATAACGTATTATTGGAGTCGAAATTAAATTGATCAATGTTTAATCGGTTAGGTGCGATGACATAAGCATCGTCGGGGATACGGATGGCTGCCCAGTGATGGCCGCCAATTGATTCAAAGTACCAAACTTCATCCTTATCAGAGAAAGCCATGGCATTCATTTCATAAGTACCATATTTTTCCAGCAAGCTGCCTAAACGTTGAACTCCTTCGCGAGCAGAGTGGCTGTAAGGCAGAGTTAGCGTGGTGATATCTTCTTCGCCGATACCGTTTTCGACTAGTGGATCAACACCTAAAATTCGTGAATTAGAGGTGATAGTCTCGGTAGCTGTCATGGCAACGTTAGCGCTGTTGATACCAGCTGCTGCCCAGGTACCATGGCCATCAGTCGCATCAGGCGTTGACGTGTAACGCAATGGATCATCAGGTAAGTCGATTTCAATCTGGCTCAAAACTGATTTGTAATGCCGAGGCTGGTCTTCAGGATTAACAACGACAAACTTCTGCGGGTTTAATGGACCAGCGCCATCCTCGTTTCTTGCAATAATAGTAGAACCATCGATTGAGGCCTTTTTACCCACTAACATTGTGGTGCAAGAACCTTTGATTCGTTTAGTCATGCAAACACTCCCTTTAATTTGATTACTAGTCCATTGTATCACGTTCGTTTACAACCCTCTTGTTAGTGCGAGCAACTTAATTGTTTCACATGAAACATTTTCAACATCGACCCAATTATCTCTGAAACCAGGTTGATTTGAATAATCTTTATAGCGTAGAGTGTATGGTAAAGATGAATGAGGGGCGTTTTAATTGAAGCCGGTCGTTAAAAATAGCATACAAATAATTCTTGGTGCGCTAGTCTATGCCTTGGCAATCAACTACTTTTTAATTCCTAATCGGATTGGTGAGGGTGGTGTGACTGGTCTAACAGCCATCGGGTACTATACACTTAGAATTTCACCAGCACTGACCAATATTGTGTTAAACGGTATTTTGATCTTAATTGGATTTAAGTACTTAAAACGAGAAACGGTGTTTTATTCACTGTGGGCAGTAATCTGGATCAGCCTTTTTTTGAGAGTACCCGTTCTTTGGTCCTATCACACTAGTCAGACAATCATTGCTGCCATAGCTGGTGGGGTCTTAATGGGGATTTCTATGGGACTAATATTCCGTGCTAAGGGGACGATTGCAGGCAGCACCATCTTAGCAAAAATAGTGAACCGTTATTTCGGTATTCGAAACGGGTCAGCCATGTTGTTCTTTGATCTCATCGTGGCCATTCCTTCGGGCTTCATTATCGGGTTTCAAAATATGCTGTTAACCGCACTGGAACTATATGTTTCAGCTGTTGTGCTGAATAAATACCTAGATGCGCTGGGTGCCAAACGTTCAGTATTGGTGCTGTCAAAAAAGAATCAAGCAATCGGTGAAGCTTTATCTAATAATCTGGGACAAGGAGTTACCATGCTGAAAGCAAGGGGCTTTTATAGCCAAGAAAATATGGATGCACTGTTCTACGTTTGCAGTAATCGGGATTGGACAGCAGTGGTGCCAATTATTATGTCAGTAGATCCAGAGGCCTTGGTGGTGACGGATCAAATTAGAAGTGTTCGGGGACTGCATCTTCCGGACTTGTAGGACTGAAGTAACAACAATATGATAACTATTTACACGTATTGGATGAATCAGCAAGGCACAGTTAAATTGACCGAGAGTAGTCACGCATAGCTTACTGCTAATTATGTCCCGGGAAATAAAAAGATGGGTAATCAGTCAAATTGACTGGATTATCCATCTTTTTTTGATGCGATGCGTTAACGTTTAGCTAATACGATCTTTATGCAGCCGATTCCAATGCAATCGGAACAGTTTGACGATTTCGGTAACAATCAAAACAATAAAGCCCATAATAATTGGGATTCCCCAACCATAGTGGAAATTAATGGCTGTCGTATGGAAGACGCCCTGCATAAATGGCAAGTAGATAATCGCTAACTGTAAGAGAATCAGCAAGCCGATAATATAAAATGCCATTTTATTTTGGAAGAAGTACTTTGAAATAACGGGATGGTTATTTCGCAGATTGAACAGATAGAAAATTTTCCCAAAAATCACAATATTTAGCGTCATAGTACTACCCATTAACGCGCTGATACCGTGACCAACTAATTGGTCGTAAGCAAAGATACCCAGACCAGAAATCAGCAGTGAGACGTAAATCACTTCCGTAATGTCCATTTTCGATAGGATACCTGCCTTAACATTTCGAGGCCCTCGTAACATGATGCCTGATTCAACGGGCTCAAAGATAAAGGCAAATTGAATCGTGAGAGCAGAAACCATGTTGATCCACAGTAATTGCGTAGGGTACAACGGTAATGACTGATCCATCACAATACTCAAGACCACGATGAGACCTTCGGCAAAACTAGTTGGTAACAAGAAACGAATAGTTTTACGAATGTTATCGAAGACGTGACGGCCTTCCTTAACAGCTGCCAGGATGGTTGTGAAATCATCATCGGCGAGTACCATGTCAGCAGCACCCTTAGCAACATCCGTTCCTTTGATCCCCATGGCAACACCGATATCAGCTTGCTTCAAGGCGGGGGCATCGTTCACACCATCACCCGTCATTGAAACCACGTGGCCAATGGATTGTTGAGCACGAACGATTCGCAGTTTGTCAGCAGGTGTTGTTCTGGCAAACACTGTGTAGTTATCAATGACATTTGCCAATTCTTCATCAGAGAGCTGGTTTAATTCCGGTCCAGTAATGGCCTTAGGAGAATCAGCTAAGTTTAACTGCTTGGCAATAGCGGCTGCAGTTTCTGGGTCATCCCCCGTAATCATTTTGACCTGAATACCAGCATACCGTAGCTTCTTTACGGCATCGGCGACTTCTGGACGAGGTGGATCGATGATACCGACTAAACCAACTAATTCGAGTCCCTTACCAATCATATCGGGATCGATTTCGGTAATTTCCTGGGAAATAATTTGATATCCCAGAGCGACGACCCGCTTACCTTGACGGGTCAGCTGACTCATTTGTTCCGCCATTACGCCAGCGTTAACTTGACCGCCTTGCTTTTCAATCAGTTTGGCGAGTGTCTGGGGCGCACCTTTAACCATTAACACGCGTTGACCGTTATAGTCCACTAATCGAGCAGAATATCGAAAAGCTGAATCAAACGGCAATGAGTCGATTTCGTTAACGATGGGGTCAGTGTGATTTAATTTGTGAAACAGCGCAGTGAGCGCGCCGTCAGTCGGTTCACCGGTTAAGACCCAATGTCCATCTTCTTCGTTAAAGACGGCATCAGAGGTTTGTCCGGCGATTTGAATTAACCAGCTTAGATGTTCATTATTTTGCCAGTTAACGGGCTCGCCATCGTTATTTTGAATTTGACCCTCTGAATCATAGCCAACGCCAGAGACCTGATACTGATGTTCAGGCGTCAAAATATCAGTAACGGTCATCTCATTCTTGGTTAAGGTCCCGGTTTTATCAGTGTTAACAATATCAACAGCGCCCAGTGTTTCCACAGCAGGCAGTGTTTTAACGATTGCGTTTTGCTTTGTCAGTTGCCTGGTTCCCATGGCAAGCACCACAGATGTACTAGCCGGTAGTCCTTCTGGCATTGAACCGACAACCATCGTGATCACAGCAATTAACAGGGTTGGGAGACTGTAGACGTGAATTGCGGCACCTAAAATGAAGAGTAGAATTGCAGCTACTACAATAGCGGCTGAAAGGCCGACACCCAAACGGTTTAAGTTCTGCATCAGTGGGGTTGGCTGGGCCTTTACATCAGCCACATCTTGTTGAATTTTACCGATTTCAGTATTGGAACCCGTTGCAATAACGATCCCTAAGCCAGAGCCACTAGTAACTGCAGTGGATGCGAAGGCTTGATTTTGACGCTCTGCTAAGGGTACCTCAGCCGCATTAATTGGTTCTTCAATTTTTTCAACGGAATCAGTTTCACCAGTTAACACTGACTCTTGAATTTTTAGGTTATCGGCTTCAACGAGTCGTAAATCAGCTGGAACTGAGTCACCGGCCTCCAGCCTGACGATATCGCCAGCAACTAGTTCACGGGAAGGCAACGTAATTTTTTGACCGTCACGAATGACAAAGCTTTCTGAAACTAATAAGTCTTTGATTTTTTCTAGGGCATTGTCAGCCGATATTTCTTGAAAATAACCAATCAGCGCATTAGCAATGATGACTAGTCCAATAACAATTGAATCAGAGTAGCGGTGCAGCACAAACGTTATGATGGCTGCAGCTAGTAAGATGTAGATGATACTGTTATTGAACTGTTTTAAGAATCGCAACAAATTTGAAACTTTCTTGGCTTCTAGCTCGTTGGGACCATGTTCTGCGAAACGTTTTTTTGCTTCAGTTGTACTAAGCCCGTCTTCGCAGTTGGTCTGCCATTGCTGTTCCAGTTCAGAAGTC
The DNA here is from genome assembly GCF_059704265.1 of Secundilactobacillus sp. MJ173. Lineage (NCBI taxonomy): Bacteria > Bacillati > Bacillota > Bacilli > Lactobacillales > Lactobacillaceae > Secundilactobacillus > Secundilactobacillus sp. MJ173. The sequence goes on along the minus strand of NZ_BAAKGN010000038.1, from coordinate 62,585 downwards.
GATTGGTGCCAAACTTGTTGCTGACTGGGGCCGGCGTCCTTATTATCGTCGGTTGCCACGGGAGTAACTTGCTGATTGTCTGAATGTGTTGCCATAAATTGATCATCCTTTCGTGATTAACGTGTGATTAGCGGTCTGGAAATACCAAATTACTCAATAGTTCCCTCAATTTAATCCCTTCTTTCTATATTGTTATGTATAAGATTAAATATTAGTAATGAGAAATACAAGCAAAATCGCTTTAAAGTTATACATATTACTTCTTTTGTTAAAAAAAGTTAATTTTTGTGATAATTGGCCTAGATGAATGAGCTTACATTTGAAAGTAAACCTTGAAGTTAAAAATATTAAGGAATACCTAAAAAGTGTTTTACAAATACAAAATAAATTGTACAATGAACACGTTCAACAAATCTATGAAGGGTGGTAATTATTTTGAAAGATCAAAAAACACCACGCAAACATCATTTGATCGAATATGCCAACGGAAAATCGTTGGAAGAGATCAATGGTTCCATCGATGTGCCGAAAGGGAAAGGTTTTTGGAAAACGTTATTCATGTACTCGGGGCCTGGTGCATTAGTGGCTGTGGGTTACATGGATCCCGGTAACTGGTCAACATCCATCACTGGTGGTCAAAATTTCCAGTACTTGCTGATGTCTGTTATCTTGATGTCAAGTTTGATTGCGATGTTATTACAATACATGGCAGCTAAACTTGGCATCGTGACGCAGATGGATTTAGCACAAGCCATTCGGGCACGTACGAGTAAGTCATTGGGAATCGTCCTTTGGTTGTTAACCGAATTTGCGATTATGGCGACTGATATTGCGGAAGTTATTGGTGCCGCCATTGCGCTTTATCTATTATTCCATATTCCACTTGTATACGCGGTTTTCATTACCGTTTTTGATGTTTTGATACTGCTATTATTAACCAAAATTGGGTTTCGCAAGATTGAAGCAATCGTTGTTTGCTTGATTCTGGTTATTTTACTTGTTTTCGCGTATGAAGTTGCTTTATCAGATCCTAACTGGGCGGGTGTTTTTGGTGGCTTAGTTCCTACCAAGGATACGTTCTCAAGCTCAATTAAAGCTGGTGGCAGCACACCTTTAACTGGTGCCTTAGGTATTATCGGCGCCACTGTTATGCCGCATAACTTGTATTTGCACTCTGCTATTTCACAAACTCGTAAAATTGACCACACCGATGAAGATGACGTGGCACGGACTGTTCGTTTCACCACTTGGGATTCAAACATTCAGTTGTCACTAGCCTTCGTTGTTAACTCTCTGTTACTAGTTATGGGTGTTGCCGTCTTTAAGACCGGTGCTGTTAAAGACCCTTCATTTTTTGGTTTATTCGAAGCTTTATCTAATTCGTCAATGCTCAGCAATCCGATTTTGATCAGTGTTGCCAAGTCAGGTGCCTTATCAGTTTTGTTTGCCGTTGCATTGCTTGCTTCAGGTCAAAACTCTACCATTACTGGGACGTTAACTGGTCAAGTCATCATGGAAGGTTTCATTCACATGAAGATGCCTCTATGGGCACGTCGGTTAGTTACCCGTTTAATCTCAGTGATTCCTGTTCTGATCTGCGTTGGGATGACTAGTGGTGAGACGCCTGTCCAACAACACGAAGCGCTCAACACGTTAATGAATAACTCACAAGTCTTCCTAGCCTTTGCCCTACCATTCTCAATGCTGCCGTTGTTAATGATGACGGACAGTGGGATGGAAATGGGTGAGCGGTTTAAGAATAATTTAGTGGTCAAAGTACTTGGTTGGTTCTCTGTCATTGCTTTGACCGCGTTGAACATGAAGGGCTTGCCGGATAACATTGAAGGATTCTTACCAGCAAACGCCAGTGCAGCGGAAGTAGCAATGGCCGATAATGTGGCCGATTTCTTGATTGCCTGCGTCATGTTGCTGCTGGTTTGGATGATTTACGATCTGCACCAAGGCAATAAGCGACTTAAAGCTAAATTTGACTTAGCAGATTAATCGGAGGTTTGTGATGACTGCAAAAACTGAATTTAAACATATTTTAGTTGGGGTAGATGACTCTGAGGATGCCCTGTTAGCCTTCCAGTATGCCATTGATATGGCTAAGCGACGTCATGCAGAATTGACGATTGTTTCAATTCTTGAAAGTCATGAAATGAGTGTGTACGAGGCACTGGATAAGGATTATATTCATGGGGAACGAAGCGAGCTTGATCATCATATTCAGATGTATGTCAAGCAAGCGCAGGATGCCGGTGTGGAAAAAGTCGATGCACTGGTTTCTGAGGGGAAACCAGGCGAAGTTATCGTTAAATCAGTAATTCCACATGTTAAACCCGACGTATTAATCATTGGTTCAATCGCCAAAAAGGGATTTAAACGCCACTTTGGGTCACAAGCCGCATACATGGCTAAATACGCACCGATATCGGTATTAGTCATTCGCTAAAATTATTAGGGAGAAGCTGTGACAAAACTTGGTGGATTCCAGAATTGAATGTGAATAAAGCCTATGCCGCTTTTTTTGCGGGATAGGCTTTATTGCGTTAAATGGCTGGAATATGAGTTTTGTCGCGCAATTAGGCTATAGTGGCGTATAGAGCTAAAATACAGTAAATACTAATTTGGACTAAAAATTAATTGAAATACTTACAAATATAGACCGATGTCACAGACTCTTATATGAGTTTTTTCTTCTAATTAGCATAATTTTTTAATTAATTACTAACTGAACAAGGCCATTTCAGGTATAATAAAGGTAAAGTATTTTCTCTAGGAGGTGACATCATGCAAAAACTTTCTAACTATCGTCGATTATGGGCAGTTGTAAGTGTTGGTGCAGTTTCGTTGATCTTGGCTTTTGGTTTGCACCAGTCTGGTTGGGCGCAAATTTTGGTAACCGTCCTTGGTTCGCTGATTGCGTTGCTGATGTTTATTGATATGGTGAAGACTTTACGTTCGGGAAAGTTCGGCGTGGATTTGCTGGCGATTACCGCTGTGATTGCAACCTTGGCAATCGGTGAGTATTGGGCCGCACTCATTGTGCTTCTGATGTTGACGGGTGGGGACGCCTTGGAAGACTATGCGGCCCATAAGGCTAACTCGGACCTCCAGTCCCTCCTAGAAAAATCTCCACAACAGGCCCATCTGATGGTTAATGGGGATATTAAAGCGATTGCGGTGGATCAAGTCAGTATTGGCGATCAGCTGCTAGTTAAACCGGGGGAAGTGATCCCCGTAGATGGCACTGTTGTTGAGGGGAGTACGACTTTAGATGAATCATCGCTGACTGGTGAGTCTCGGCCAGTGGATAAGGTGATTGGCGATAGCGTCATGTCCGGATCCGTTAATGGCGATGCTTCTATTCAGATGGTGGCGGACCAACAGGCGGCTGACAGTCAGTTTCAAAATATTGTCCGGTTAGTAAAACAAGCTGAAGCAAAACCGGCACATTTTGTCCGAATGGCTGACCGATATGCCGTGCCGTTTACCATTTTAGCCTACATCATCGCCGGGACTGCTTGGTTCGTTTCCGGAGATCCCGTTCGCTTTGCGGAAGTGTTAGTTGTAGCTTCACCTTGTCCGTTAATCCTGGCAGCACCGATTGCTTTAGTGGCTGGGATGAGTCGGGCAAGCCAAAGCGGGATCATCGTTAAAACCGGGACAACGCTGGAAAAGCTCGCTAAGGTGAAGACCATGGCTTTCGATAAAACCGGTACGATCACCCAAGGACACTTAAAGGTGAACCAAATTATTGCTCAGCAAAACGTTGACCAGAACCGATTATTAACGCTTGCTGCAGCCACTGAACAGCAGTCTAATCACATCTTGGCGCGTTCCTTAATGCAAGCCGCGCCAGATCAGTTACCCGTGGTTAGTGATGTGAAAGAAACCACTGGTGGCGGGGTGCAAGCAACAATAAGCGGTCAGGTAATTCGGGTAGGTAAAGCAGATTTTGCGATGCCTGATGGTTCAATTGAAAAAGTTGAGGATACGGCAGTGTACGTTTCGGCGGATAACCAGTATTTAGGCTGTGTTACGTTTACGGATGAATTGCGGCCAGAAGCGGCAACAACCATGTCTGAACTACACAAACTGGGCATTAAAAACCTGATGATGATCTCAGGTGATCGGCAATCAATTGCTCAAAAAATTGCAAAAGCGGTGGGCATTGATCAGATTCACGCTGAATGTTTACCTGGGCAAAAAATCGAAGTTCTTAAACAAGTGCCAGAGGGACAAAAACCAGTTGCCATGGTCGGTGATGGTGTGAATGACGCGCCTTCACTGGTAACCGCTGACGTGGGTATTGCTATGGGTGCCAGTGGTGCAACGACGGCTAGTGAATCAGCGGATGCCGTTATTTTGAAAGATGATCTGCGTCGGACGGTAGTTGCGGTTCAAATTTCTAGAGCGACGATGCACGTGGCCCGTCAATCTGTTATGGTGGGCATCATTATCTGTACGGTTCTGATGCTGATTGCTAGTTTTGGCGTGATTCCAGCAATCTTTGGCGCACTGCTTCAAGAAGTTGTGGACACTGTGACGATCTTATGGGCGCTGCGGGCTCGCAGCATCGCGATTAAAGAATAAATTCACTAAGTCCAGTAATGTTACTTGCTTTTTAAAAGTAATCATTGTACGATAACTCGTGAAAACTGAATAGATTTCTTCGGGGCAGGGTGTAATTCCCGACCGATGGTGACAGCTAGATTGAACAAGCAATCGCAACATGGCTGAAGTCCGTGACCCACGTTATGCGTGGTTGACCCAGTGAGAGTCTGGGACCGACAGTTAAAGTCTGGATGGGAGAAGAAAAGTACTATTTCGTACCATTGGTGTACACTTTTTGTGTACCATAACCGTATGAAATCTTGTTTAGCTTATCAATCAACGAGGCCCCGCATTATTTTAATGCGAGGCCTTTTTTGTGAGGTGAATGAGGTTTGTGTGAGTCAAAGTATTTTCAAATAGCAGTAGCTGCTGCTAAACAGGGAACTGATACCTGGACCAATCCTCAAGTTGGGGCAGTTATTGTCAAAGAGCACCAGGTATTAGCCGTTGGTTATCACCATCAATTTGGTCAGCGGCATGCAGAGATTGATGCCCTAGCTCAGCTGGATAATGTTAGTCAGGCAAAGGGAGCAACTATGTATGTCACGCTGGAACCATGCAGTCACTATGGGAAAACACCGCCCTGTGCAAAACGGCTAGCTGAAGTGGGTATCGCTAAGGTGATCATAGGTCAACTGGATCCTAACCCCATTGTTAGTGGCAAGGGCGTCGCAATTCTTAAGGCACATGGCATCAAAGTGGCAGTTTTGGGTGACAGTCAGGGGTTGAACGTGGCATATAACTTCTTTTACCAGCATGACCGTCCTTTAGTGACCTTGAAATATGCCATGTCATTGGATGGCAAAATTAATGGTGCTGAGAAGAAGCGAACGATGCTGACCCAAGCTGACGCTCAGCAAGATGCTCAAGTGTTAAGGCGTCAGCAGCAAGTGATCTTAGTTGGAGAGAACACCCTATCGATTGATAATCCGCGACTAACGGTCAGGACGCCATCAATGATGTTTCCACCGATTCGAGCCGCGCTGGTTCACCATGTTGATGAGGTGGACCCCCAGAGTCACTTATTTGATGAGTCTGCACCCACCTGGTTTTTCAGTGAAACGGCAGCTACTCAATCATTGCCTAAAAATGTTCAGGTTTTCGTTAGGCCGCATTGGACCCCTGCAGATGTTGTTCAGCACTTGGCTAATGAAGGCATCCAATCACTTTTGGTTGAAGGTGGCAGTTGTCTTCAGGCCGCTTTTATCGCGGCTGGATTGGTGGATAACGTTGTCGTCTATATTTCACCAATGATGTTAGGTGGTACTGGATTACCGGCAGCAATCGGACAGTCACTGACAGACCATACACGATTTGAAACACCAACAGTTTCGGTGCTTGGTTCCGATATTCGTCTTCAGACAAGGAGGTTGTGAGGATGTTTACAGGTATTATTAAGGGAATGGGTCACGTTGTGTCAATAACCAGGCAAGCAGAAACCGCAAAGTTGACGATTTCATCGCCCTTATTCATGCAATTAAATCCGCAACTTGGTGACAGTTTCGCCATTAACGGCATCTGTTTAACCGTCACAGCCGTCACACCAGGGCAACTCTGCGTGGACGTGATGCCGGAGACTACGCGCTTAACTAATTTGGGTCAGTTGGAAGCGGGGGATTCAGTTAATTTAGAGCCAGCTCTGGGTGCAACGGAACGTTTGGATGGTCACTTTGTGTTAGGCCATGTTGATACAACCGCGAAGTTGATCCAACGCGTTGAAGATCAAAATGCCAGCGTACTGACCTTTGAAATTGCGTCAGAATATGACGATTACATCGTTAAAAAGGGATCCATTGCAATCGATGGGGTGAGTTTGACGGTCACCCAAAGTAGCCCTCACCAGTTTTCAGTGAGTCTCATTCCTTACACGCAAAACCAGACCACGTTGGGAAATCGGCAAGTTGGTGACATAGTCAATATTGAAACGGATGTCTTAGGCAAATACATTGTGGGCGCACAGCGAAAGGAAGCAATCCAATGACAAATCAAGCGTTAACTCAAAAAATTGAAGCAGCTCTTGAGACCCTTAAACAGGGTAAGTTAATTATTGTAGCAGACTCACTTGACCGGGAAGCTGAAGGTGACATGGTGGGGCTGGCTGAGTGTGTGTCTCCAGAAAATGTGAATACGATGGTGACGAAAGCACGGGGGCTTTTATGCGTTCCTATGAGCGCCGATGTGGCTCAACGGCTAGGCTTGAGATCCATGGTCACTGATGCAACGGATGCTTACGGGACAGCCTTTACAATCAGTACCGATGTCCGAACGACAACCACGGGTATTTCGGCCTATGATCGGGCTGCAACGATTGCGGCACTGGCTAAATCTGACAGTCAATTTGATGATTTTTATCATCCAGGTCATATTTTCCCCTTAATTGCTCGAGACAACGGCGTGTTAGAACGCGACGGTCATACTGAAGCTGCGGTTGATTTGGCAAAGCTTGCGGGTGTTCAACCGGTGGCCTACATTTGTGAAGTTCTTAAAAAAGATGGCACCATGGCACGGCGAAAAGATCTTAAAGCCTACGCTGAAGGCACCCAGACACCGATGATCACCATTGCGGAACTGCAACAGTATCGGCAGCTTAAAGCAATCGAAGTGATTGCTGACGTTGAGTTGCCGACAAGATACGGCAATTTTAAAATGAAAGCGTTTAAGACTAGTGTTGATGGAGAGCCTACTTTACTCATTACTAAGGGAAACATATCGGGAAATGAGCCGTTACTGGTTCGTCTCCATTCGGAATGTCTAACGGGTGATGTGTTTGGATCGAAACGCTGTGATTGTGGCGCTCAGCTAGCGGGGTCGTTGAAGCGAATCGAACTGGCTGGACGCGGAGCGGTGTTGTATTTACGTCAAGAAGGCCGCGGTATCGGGCTAGCAAACAAGTTAAGAGCCTATGAACTCCAGGAGCAGGGTCTCGATACGGTTGAAGCTAATCTGCATTTAGGTCTACCTGCGGATGATCGCAACTATGGTTCAGCGGCTGCAATTTTACGTCAGGAAGGGGTTTCAACCGTTAATTTAATGACTAATAATCCCGATAAAATTAAGCAATTAGAACAATATGGTATCAGGGTCAATCACCGGATACCGCTTGAAATTGGTCTAACTCAAGAAAATGAAGGTTATTTAAAGACTAAAAAGAATAAGTTTCATCATTTGTTGAAGGAGGTATGAACAGTACTATTTTGCTGTAAAAGGATATCAATCTTTGCAAAATGGCGCTTCTATACTATTCCGTAGTCTTATAAGGCTGATGAAGATATAACAAGGTTAAAGTTAGGCGTTTAATTTTCCGTATTAGCTGATAGCTTATAAGTAGTGATTTATATGAATTTCATTAAAAGAGCTTTTGGGCTAAAGCCATCCCGTATAATGTGAGGGACACCTCACTCTGGTGATTAAATGCAATAAGGCGGAACCGCTGATGTTACTCACTTATAAAGTCGAAATTAAGCCGACCGAAAAGCAAGCTTGGCAGATTGATTGTCATATTGGTGGCAGTCGTTGGGCCTACAATTTGTTTTTAGACATCAATAAACAACGTTACGAAGCGGGTTATTACTATTTGAATGCTTACGCTTTTAGTAAGTGGTTTAACCATGAGTATCTTGAAGCTAATCCTGATGATCTATGGATCAAGAATTTATATGCTAAATCGGTTAAGCAGGCCTTCATTGAAGCTGACACGGCTATGAAACGGTTCTTTAAGAAACTGAGCGGTTTTCCACATTGGCGTTCGTTTAAACGGGGTCAGGGTAGTTATTACTTTGTGAAGAATAGTAAAGTACAGGTGATTGCCTGCGAACGTCACCGGATTAAGTTACCCAAGCTTGGCTGGGTGCGGTTGAAAGAATTTGGCTATATTCCGACAGACTCAGAATACTTCGTTATCAAACAAGGCCGGATCAAATTTAAGGCTGGTCGGTATTACCTGACCTGTTTAGTGGAACAGGCTGAATTGCCAAAATTTGAATTAACCGGCGAACCAATTGGTATTGATCTTGGTCTAAAAGAATTTGCCATTTTAAATGATGGTACTTTGTATTCTAATCAGAATAAAAGCAGTCGTGTAAGACGGATCAGAAAACGCCTGCGCAGACTGCAAAGGAAGTTGTCCCGTCAGTATCAAGCACTGAAAGCTAGAAGACAGAAAGAAGGGAAATCTGCTACTGATTTAAATCTAGCTAAAACTCAGCGGAAGGTGCAACGCTTATATCAACGATTAACCAACATTCAGGCAGATTATCAGAATAAGATTATTGCTGCTGTGGTGAGAACCAAACCGCAGTGGGTAGCCTTAGAAGACTTGAATGTTAAAGGTATGATGAAGAATCGGCATTTAGCTAAAGCCGTTAGTGACCAAGGTTTTTATAATTTTAGAATTAAGCTAGTTTCTAAATGCCAGCAGTTAGACATTCCCGTACATTTGACTCACCGTTTTGAATCGACTTCTAAGTTATGTCACCAATGTGGGCATAAAAAAGTTGATTTGCAACTCAAAGACCGGGTGTACGAATGTCAGAATTGCAACTATACCGAAGATCGCGATATTAATGCGGCCCTGAATATCAGGGATACTGAAAACTTTGAATTCGCCTACTAAAACAGGTTTCAAAGCATGTACCGGTGGCTAGCCGGGAATTAACGCTTGTGGACTATCATAACAACTGCAGTAGTGAGTTTCATGCGAGGCAGGATAGGGAGAAGCAAGAATAATCGATAACTTTATATAATTATCAGTAGCAGGTCAATTAGATGAAAGTTTTAATGCATTCAAGACTTGGTAAAGGCGTTCGCGTTGGTATTGTGGTGGCACATTTTAACGAAATTGTGACGGAAAGATTGCAGCAAGGAGCCGTTTCACAATTGGAAAAGTATGGCGTAATCGATGCCGATATTACGATTGCTAGCGTACCCGGTGCATTGGAGTTACCGCGGATCGCTCAAAAACTGGCGGTTAGCGGTAAAGTAGACGGTATCATTGCACTAGGAGCAGTGATTCGTGGTGAAACGTCGCATTATGACTATGTATGTGCGGAGACTGCCAGTGGCCTCGCACGCGTCTCGTTAGATGGTCCTGTGCCGGTGATGTTTGGGGTGTTAACCACGGATAATCTGGACCAGGCCATTAGTCGAGCTGGCGGTAAAGGCGGCAATAAGGGCGCGGACTGTGCCGATGGTCTAATTGAAATGATTAATTTGGAGAAGCAACTGTAGTAAATTTTTGAAAGTGAAATAAGTCCTATTCTGAATTTTATCGGAATAGGACTTATTTAGATTAAGTAACAAAAATGTTTCACGTGAAACAAAATAATTAACTATTTTGCAGGTGATTAAAAATATCCTGCATATTAGTTTCAATTTGATTGAGTTCAGCAGAATAGTCCCTTAGTTGATTGCCATACTGTTCAACTTTATGTTGATCCACATCTGTTTTGTATCGCAGCTTGTGTTCCAAACTGGCCCACATATCCATACCCACGGTTCGTAGTTGAATTTCAACGGGGATTGCCACTGGCCCATTATCTTGGAATACTGGAACAGAAACAACGAGATGAAGGCTTCGATAGCCACTTGGTTTGGGGTGTGAAATGTAATCTTTACGTTTTAACAGCGTGACATCAGATTGCTTGGTTAACGCGTTTTCAACGGTTTCGATGTCATCAAGATAATTTGTAATCACCCTGATACCCGCAATATCAAAAATATTATTTTTGACCGCATCAAATGAAAAGTCGTACCCTTTTTTAGCTAATTTACGGAGCAAACTTTGGGGCGCCTTCATCCGGGTTTCCATATGATGAATCGGGTTGTGGTTCTTAAGCATTTCAAATTCACTGTCGAGATTTTCTAATTTCGTACCAAACTCTTTGGCACCAGCTTGACATTGTTGATAGTAAACAAAAAACTGACGTAGTCCAGCTACATCGTCGTCACCCAGTACGCGACTCATTTCATCGGAAATTTGGTTGATGTTCGGTAAATTATCACGTTGTAAAATCAATTAGAAAGTCCCCTTTGTTGATGATGATACTATTTTAGCACTTGGTAGGGCCCAGCGAAATTGGTGATAGTTATGAATGGTGATTAACGGGTAGTGTACGCGTCAAGCGGTGCTTACCCCATGAGGTGAGTACCGCTAGCATTTGCTGAAAGTCTTGCCCCTCTGAAGTCAGCTGATAGTGGTAGTCAGTGGGTGATATCACAAGGTTCAATTCCGTTAGCTCATTGAGCTTTAATAGTAAATTAAACGTTGAGATGCCACGAACCGCATTTCGCAGCTGCATAAAGTCACTGGCAGATGTCGTTAAATTCAACAGAATCAACGCGTACCATTTATCTGAAAGAACCGCTAAACCAGCTTTAGTGCTAATATTTAAATCATGCATGGACAACGTCGTTCAGCTCCTCTGTTTGGCATTAAAGTTTAATTCTAGCCTCTTCTCATCAATGTGACCAGTAAAGACACTTGAATGGCGATGTAGAAAGGCTACAGAATCCGCAAAAGTTGCCTTTTAAGCTTGACTTCGTGGAAATTAAGCGTAATATATTGTGCAATTAAAGCAGCTTGAAGGGAGCTGGGCATATGAAACGAACTTGGATGATTACAGGAATGAGCAGCAGCTTTGGTCAACGTCTGATTCAAAACTTGATCAAAAAGGGTAAGCTGGCAACAACTAATGCCCAGAATGAATTGAAAATCAAATCACGTGGCCAAGGTCAAGTTGATTTGATGATTAACTTACGTGGTTAATCAATATGAATTAACTAATAAACAGACAATCTCACTAGTTCTGATATTAATCGATGTAAATTGATTGATATCAGAACTTTTTTATTAACTTAGTTTCCGAGTTATTTAAGACGAATAAACGCCATCCCTAAATTTCGGATGGCGTTTGTTCGTCTTAAATATATTTGTGATTCTTGTTCTAATGACTCATGCTACCGCACTGGGCAAGCACCACCGATACAATCAGATTGATCTAGTAGATCCAAATCTTTTTTGTCCATCGTTTTCAGTGAGTCGTACACGTCCTTCACGTTATTGGTGATCTGGGCACGGCGCTGTTCATAAACCGCCTTTGAAATTGGTTCTTTAGGCGCCTGCTTAAAGTCACTGCCGCTGTAAGGCAGTAACGAAGTGGACTTGATGCTGTGTCGGTATTGTTTCATTAGACCGGCAATGTGACTACCTTCTTGTTCCGGCTGGAAGGTGATCGTGCAGCTCACAGCGTTATCTGACCAATATTTCTGTAAGAAGGCTTGGGTAGCGAACTGTTCTTCAATTGACACAGTTCCTGCAGAAGCAAACTCCTTACTGTCGGCGTGAGCGGCCCGAACCGGGAACTCAACACAAACCGTGTTCTTGGTGTAAACGTCTGGTTCAACCTTGTAACCAGAGAGCCGTAATGCTGGCAGTAGTGGATCACTATCTTGGAAGCGAATCCGCTGAATCAAGTAGCCTGCATAGTGGAAGTGCATACCTTCAGAAACACCGGCTAACTTCGCAACGGTCCCTGAAGGTTTAACGGTCGTATGCTTCACGGAAGTGGCACAGCCCAACGTGTTGGAATATGCGTTGTCGGCTGCAACAATATCGTGGTAAAGTTCGTCAAATTTAGCAATCACCCGTTGGTCATAAACGGGTTCTTTGATTGCTTCATGGGTCTCGGGATCGATACCGTCTTTAAAGCCGCGGACTACCCGGTTACCAAAGGTTTTCAAGATCCAATCTTGAATTCCTGACATGGAGATACCAATTCGGTGATTCTGGTTAATGACTTTTCGGGAAACTTCCCAATCGTAGTGACTAAAGGTTACCCGCTTAGTGAAGCGGGTTCCTAGCGTGAAGGCTTGATCAAGATCAAAGCCCTGTTCCGTTGCAACGGAAGGGAAGACTTCGAAGAGGTTGCAAGGTTCTCCGTTAGCGAGTGAAATCTCGCCACAAGGGTTCGTTCCTTCGACGGCGCCGTCAATACCTTCCTGGCGGCCGTCGATCAAGCGACCGTAGTTTTTGGATAATTCTAGGTTAACGATCCCGGGTTCGCCATTGTGTAAAATAGAATCAGCAACCGCAGTATAATCGGTCTTATGCGTATCAACCGCAACACTGTTATTAGATGCCCAGCGATGATGGTACAGCTGTTTTTGATCCTGCTTCATGGTAATGAAGGCATCGTCGTCGCTAGAACCTAAGGCTAATTCAGCAGAACGCCGCACGTTTCCGGCCACCACGGTTTTACCAATCAAGTTACCCATATCGGTGCAGTCTACTGAAGATAGTTTTTGACCCACACGAGAGTTTAACAGGGTATTTGTGTCAAACAACATTTCAATTAGTGGCATTGGCCCAGAAGCGGTACCGCCAAAGCCCTTGATTTTAGCACCCTTTGGTCGGATGTCGCTGACGTCTAAAATTAAGTTGTTCGTGTGTTCCGGATTAGTTGCGTTGAAGTGCATATCTACGAGATGAGCGTTCGCTAAAATCCAGCCTTCGCGAGTATCAGGTAATTTGTAGTACCAGCCCTCATCTAAGGAATGGTCGTTCAACCATTCTTGCTTATCAGTCGCGCCTAAAGCAATGGAATCGGTGTAGGACTGGCTTGCTTCATCTACTAAAATCGTTAAGTGAACGTTGTTATCGACGGCTGGAATCTGTGAAACGTTACTCTGTACAACAGAAAAACCGACACCGCCGCCCTTCATCAACTGGTCAAACATAAACGAAAACGGCATTGAAACAGCTGGCTGATCTTGATCAAGGTATTCCGGCACAATATGACTGTCACCATATGGTTGTGGCCGAACCGCGACAAACCAGCAGTTATTTAATGCATCACCGTTACGCTCTTGATAGGGCGTCCCAGAGATCCATAAATTCCGGCCAGATGGCGTAGCGGAAAGGCTATAGACTAACTTAAAGAGGTCTTGTGCTTCTGTTTCTAGTTCGCTGATCACCTCTGGGTCGATGTGATCCTCGTGAAGACGGGGATCCAGGTTAATGTTTCCTTCAACAACTCGCTTAACGGTTTCGTCCCATTCTTCATGGCGATTTTCCGCCTCAATCCAACGCGAATATGTACGTTTGTAAGTGACCCACCCAAGCTCACCCCAGTGTGGTTTGATCTCGGCTTTGGCCTTTTCAATAAATTTATCTGATAATGTAATTAAACGGTTAACTGCAACTTGCATGGCGTTTCCTCCTTCTCAACTCGACACTATATATAGTATCGTCACTCTGATGAAATATCAATATGCAGTGTTTAAACATCAGTTCGATTACGTGAGCGAAAAACACCTGTAGCACGGATTTCATCACTCTATAAATTTATTTATGAGCTAATTTGCAAGATAGAACAGTTCTAAATCAATTATCCATAAGTTGCTTAGTAAACTAAGAAAACAATTAGAATTTCTACTCTTTTTCCGATTTAAATGGCGGATGCATAGCCTCGCGTAACACTGGTTGTAAGCCTTTTATAGGGTAACCGATATTAGCGTCTATTCGTTTATTAATGAAAATCCGAATCGTTGACAAAACACGTAATGACTTGTAGTCTAATCAATTAGTTAGTAGATGTGTCAATTAAGTTAACATGGTTAACTAATCGAACAGCATTAATTTTGTAAGAGAGAAGGCAGTTACGTGTTAGAAAAAACCGTGTATCGACAGTTATTGAGCCATGCATTTGATATTCCAGTTTCAGTAACCTATTGGGATGGTAAAGAGGAAACCTATGGTGACGGCGAACCAGTCGTTAAAATCCAATTTAATGAAGAACTTCCTTTAAAGAGCTTCACTGACGAGCCAACATTGACATTAGCTGAAGACTATATGAAGGGTGCCATTGAGATTGATGGCAGCATTGAAGAGTTGGTTGCTTCGGCATTCCGTACTGATCATAGTTTTTTGACCAATAATCCATTTATCAAGCATTTTCCAAAACGTTCACATTCCGAAAAGAACAGTCAAAAAGACATCCAAAGCCACTACGACATTGGTAATGACTTTTATGAGATGTGGTTAGATAAGACCATGACTTACTCATGCGCTTATTTTGAGCACGATGATGATACTTTAGAAGAAGCACAGATGAACAAGGTACACCATATTTTGAATAAACTACAACCAGAACCTGGCAAACGTTTATTGGATATTGGTAGCGGCTGGGGTACGTTGTTATTTGTCGCTGCTGAAGAATATGGTTTGCATGCTACTGGGATCACCCTTAGTCAGGAACAATATGATTACACGCAGCAACAAATCAAAGAACGCCACCTTGAAGGCAAGGTTGACGTGTTACTAGAAGACTACCGTGAAGTGAATGATCAATTTGATTACGTCACTTCTGTTGGGATGTTCGAACACGTTGGTAAGGAAAACCTTGGCTTGTACTTCCAAAAGGTTGCCGACTTCATGAAGCCTAATGGCCGTGCTTTGATTCACGGTATCACCGGCCAACACGAAGGCGCTGGAGTTGATCCGTTTATCACCAAGTACGTTTTCCCTGGTGGTTACATTCCTAACGTTGCTGAAAACTTAAAGCACATTATGGATGCTAAGTTACAATTTTCCGACCTTGAACCATTACGTCGTCATTATCAAAAGACCCTTGAAATGTGGTACGAAAACTACCAGAAGGTTGAAGATAAGACTGTTGAAAAGTATGGTAAAGAATTTGCCCGCATGTGGGGCATGTATTTACAAGCTTGCGCAGGTTCATTTGAAGGTGGCAACATTGATGTCATGCAATACCTATTGGTTAAAGCACCAAGTGGTACTGGCCTACCAATGACCCGTCAGTATATGTATGATGCTGATAAAGAAAAAACGGGTGTGAAGCAACTCGGTTAGATCCTGGAATGAGTGTGCGACGAGGCTCGGTAAATTCCAGAATATAGCACTTAAAAACGTCATTCCGATGGTTCTTATCGGGGTGGCGTTTTTAGGTATTATATTCTGAAATCTGAGTTTCAGGGCGCGATTCGACTAGTAAAATTACCGAATTAGGGTGTAATATTTTACAGAATTATCTTTAACTCGCTATGATAGTGATAGAACCTATCGTTGGAGGTGTTATTTTGGTATCAGTGCAAGTCTTAGAAGCGTTTGTTCAAGGCAAAGTGAACGATGAAAAATGTGAGGATACCATCGTCAATACGCCTGATTTTATTGCCATCGTTGACGGTGTCACCAGTAAATCGAAGTTTCAGTACCAGGGTAAGACAACTGGAAAAATAGCGTCTACCATGATTGCTGGCGTTGTAGAACGGTTGCCTAAAAACGCCACGTTGTCAGTGCTGATAGAGCGAGTAAATCAAGCATTCGTCACTTTTTATCATCAAATTGATTTTCCAGTTGATCGTGATAGCCAGGGGCTGCAAGCCGTTGCCGTGGTTTATTCTCGTTTTCGTAATGAACTGTGGCAGGTTGGTGATGCGCAAATTAATCTAGATGGTCAGCTGCTAACTAATCCCAAGCCAAGTGACTTGGTTTTATCGAATATGCGCAGTTTGGTTCTGCGGCTATCCCCTGATGATAAGCAGTCGGATCCCGGTCGTACAGCTATTTTGCCGTGGATTTTAAAGGCGACTCAATTTGCTAATGTAGCTGATAGCGAGTGGGGTTATGCGATCTTTAACGGCCAGCCCATCCCAGATTCACTGTTAAAGGTCTACCCACTATCAAACGCGGAGCACCAAATCGTGTTAGCGAGTGACGGCTATCCTAAAGCAGCAGGTAATTTGGCTGAGTCGGAGGCAAGTCTACGAGAGGTTTTGCAAAATGATCCCACTTGCAGCCATGAATACCGGTCAACTAAGGGTACTGTGTCTGGCAATCGCTCATTTGACGACCGGAGTCTGATTCACTTTAAAGTAGTGCCAAGCTAATCAAATTAAAAAAGCCCCTTAGAATTTGGCTGATAAAGTCAGCTTTCAATTCTAAGGCGCTTTTTAACCTGTTTAGGCTTAAAATTACTTTTTCGTATTAGCGGCATTACGCTTAGCGTCGCGGATGATTTTCATCGCCCGTTTACGGGTCTTCAAACTGGGACTCTTAAGTCGCCGGTAAGCGCTAGCCATATCAGTCTTTTCCATGATTGATCTCCTTATAACTTTACCATGAGGCCTTACGGACACCAGGAATTTGACCAAGGTGAGCGTATTTCCGGAAATTCAAACGGGACATATTGAACTTGCGCATGTAACCGCGTGGCCGTCCGTCTAATCCGTCCCGGTTACGTAGCCGATTAGGATTAGAGTCCTTTGGCAGGTGGGCCAAGGCTTCGTAGTCGCCTTGCGCCTTTAGTTCACGCCGAATAGTGGCATACTTTGCGATGAGTTCACGTTGCTTGTTATACTTTGCAATCTTTGATTTTTTTGCCATGTTTCCTCCAATGACTTAGTGATATTAGTGCAACAAATTCATTAAGTAATTGCCAGGTCAATGGTGTTAGTAGTATTTGATGCCGTCACAACAATGGTAATAATTTACCAATAATCAATTCGAATTACCACTAATTAGACTTGATTTAATTAAACTGTAATAATTACGCTTTACGATTCACGCGTATTAATGAGAAGTGTGCTAAAATAATAACTGAAAATTAAATGCACTAGGGGCGCCATATGGCTGAGATAGATGAATCTAGTCCCTTCGAACCTGTATAGTTAATACTTGCGAAGGAAAGTGTACGTGAACATCAATATACAATGATGGTCTTTCAGTGCGCGGAACTAACTGCGGCTGAAGGACCTTTTTTATTGGAAGAGGGGCTTTTAATGGGAAATACGAAACCAAGCGGGCTATTTCTGCTTTGGATGGGTGCGGCGATTTCAATCGCTGAGATTGTGACCGGGACACTCATTGCACCATTAGGTTGGAAAAGCGGCTTGCTAGCGATCTTAGTTGGGCACGTGATTGGCTGTTTTGTTTTTCTGCTACCTGCTGGTTATCTATCAGCTCAGCAGAATAGGACGGCAATCCAAGCCACTAAGACGGTTTTTGGGCAACAGGGCGTTGGGCTGTTTTCAATGCTAAATGCGCTGCAGTTACTAGGGTGGACGGCGGTAATGATCGTCAATGCTCAACAGGCGATGAATGGGCTATCAAAGGCGTTGTTCAACTATCAATCAGTATTGGTGATGTCACTCATCGTGGCGGTGTTGATCGTGGTTTGGCTATTAATGGATCACGACTGGCTTTTCAAAGTGAATAACGTCATCGTTGTCTTACTAGCCATTGGCATGATCCTGATGCTGTGGACCATTATGAAGGAGGGCCGCTTGCAAAATAGTACCGATCTCGCGCCATTGAGTTTTGGCAGTGCAGTTGAACTTAACGTGACCATGGCACTTTCCTGGTTGCCACTGATTGGCGATTACACTCAGCATACCGATCGACCGTTTCGCACCAGTATGGCCAGTGTGAGCGGCTACTTTATTGCCAGTGTGGCCATGTTTTCACTGGGACTTTTCACGGTGATTTTAACCGGCCAATCTAATTTTACAACCGTGCTTTCGCATTCCAGTATGGGGATGATTGCTCTGCTAGTGATCGTTTTTTCAACGGTAACCACGACCTTCATGGATGCCTATTCGGCAGCTACTAATATCGCTAATTTGGTAAAGACTAAAGCAGTTAATTTGATTGCGATTGGGATTACGGTGTTAGGTTTACTGATTGCACTGTTTGTTTCAATGGCATACTACCAGAACTTTTTATACGCTATCGGGGCGGTATTCACACCGCTATTTGCCATCTTATTTGTCAGCGTCTTCTTGATGCATCAACGACTTTCATTACCATTAAACTTTTTATGGTGGCTAATCGGCGTTGTTGGTTATTCGTGGTTGCAGAAGTTGGACTTCTTTTTGGGGACGACCTTCTTCTTGCTACTAGTGCTAGTATTAGGCGTTTATCTGACAGGGGTGGTCACCAAAAAGTACCCGTTGATGACGGATTAGGTAAGTGGCTGACTATGCAGGAGAATAGAGAGGAGCAAACGCATGAATAAAAGAGTTTATTATTTAACCCTAACTTCGGTTCTTGTGGCATTAGGTGTAATCGGTGGCAGTTTATTTGAATTTACAGTGGGTGTAGCCAAAGTTGCGCCAATGCAACACTTAATCAACGTTGTATC
The DNA here is from genome assembly GCF_059704265.1 of Secundilactobacillus sp. MJ173. NCBI lineage: Bacteria > Bacillati > Bacillota > Bacilli > Lactobacillales > Lactobacillaceae > Secundilactobacillus > Secundilactobacillus sp. MJ173. Next base: position 43,809 of record NZ_BAAKGN010000038.1, on the reverse strand, counting down.
TGGGGCCTTATTAGGACCTTGGTGGGCAATGACACAGGCGTTTTTAACGTCCTTAATTCGTAATTTGCTGGGGACTGGTACGATTCTAGCTTTTCCTGGTAGCATGTTCGGTGCTTTTTTAAGCGGTTTGCTATTCAGATACACTAAAAGGCTGATTGCAGCAGTGTTTGGCGAATTGATTGGGACTGGTATCATAGGTGCGATAGTTGCTTACCCAATTGCAGCACTGCTATTAGGGGCGAAGGGTGCACTTTGGCTATTTGTGCCAAGTTTCTTCCTTAGTGCACTGGTTGGTGCGGTGATTGCTTATGTGTTATTGAAGAGTATTTGGTCCACGGTGATTCAGCCACAGATGAATAGGCTGAGTAAGTAGTATTAAAATGAGGTTGTGCCATAAGTCTATATTGGTAAAAATTTCATTTGGTTTCTTGACTTAAAGACAATTTAAAGTTTGCTTTTGTTCAATACTTTAATCTAGTCTAAACCTGCGCCACAACTCAGATTCCGGCCATTTAACGCAAAAAACCGTATTCCGACAAAGTTCGACGGAATACGGTTTTTTGCGTTAAATTCTGGAATCTACCGAGTTGTGTCACACTCTCATTCGCTAAATAATCTGGTATTGATCGTCCGTTAATGCAAAGTGGTCTTTCAAACCGGAAGTGATAGCTACCTTGAAGTCACGGGTGACAAAGATTGCGTCTAGTCCTGGCTGTTTTTCAATTAACGGGATCCCTTTATTGATATCTTGATAGAAGGCTTCAGTGGTCCAAATATCGCCGTCAATGGACAAATCGCTAACAATGGTGACACTTTCTAAGTCGTTTTGAATCGGGTAACCAGTCTTGGAATCGAACATATGGTGGTAATTGTGACCGTTGATCACTAGGTAACGTTCATAAATACCGGAAGTGACGATTGACTTAGCAGTTGTGGTAAGGACGCCAAGGGCTACATGACGCTGTTTCAACGGATTTTGAACACCGATGCGCCATAAGCCATTAGTATGACTGCTGTCGCCTACCAGTAAAATATTACCGCCAAGGTCGATAATGCCACTCGCGACGCCACGAGAAAGCCATAACGTTTTGACAGCATCAGCAATGTAGCCTTTAGCGATGGCACCAAGGTCAATTTCCATTCCTGCTTTGGTGAGAAAGACGGTTCGATTATGATCGTCTAGTTGGATATCGTCTGGATCAATCAGTTGAAGACGTTGTTTAATGTCTGAATCAGCCGGTAAGTTAGCGCCGTCAAAGCCAATTTTCCATAGTTTTACCAGGGGTCCAATGGCAGTGTTAAAGCCTAAGCGCCATTGGCTGACTCCCACGGCACGTTTGATCAATTGATAGGTGATATCTGATACCTGAACCGGTTCTTGACCAGCTGCATGGTTTACGGACATCACTTCTGAAACGGGTCGATTAACCGTCAAAATATCCTCATAGTGCTTGATAAGGTCATTACCAGCATCCAAATCAGCAGTCGTTGCTGGTTCGTTTACCGAGAGGGTGATGGCAGTGCCCAAGCCATAATATTGTTTTTGAATCATTTGGGGTTCACGCCTTCCATAAAATTCTTATGAGTTTAAGATAACACAAAACCGCGCTGACTGAATATATTATCAGTCAGCGCGGTTCGCTTTCTATAATGAAAGATCTAAACTTAAGAGAATGGAATTTGCACTTCTATCGTTCGTTCAGATGTCTTGATTATGGTCGACAGGATGGCGATTACTTGATGAGCAAAACTCGCTTGCGAACCTGGGATCATCATCGTTTTACAGTAGTTTCTTTCATACGCATGTCCTCCATTTAGTCTTAACGATACATATGTACGGAATCTTAAAACAGCAACGTCACCTCCTAGGTTCAAAAGGTAATCTTGTCTAAGTCTAAGTGTGATTCAAGATGCCTTTTGTTGAATTGCAGTTACTATAACATTAAAAACAAATGAGTTCAATATTAAATTAAGATTAAAACAATAAATATTGAAGCTTAGCGATTGACCGTCCTAAACCTTGCCATTTCCATCGGAGCAGCGTACCTTAAAAGTGGTATCAAAGAGAAAAAGAGAAGAGAGGGTCAAAAGTGAAAGTTGAAAAACTAGCGAACTTGACGGCAGCAAATGAGAAGGCGTTGATGGCCATTTGGCTCGCAGGAAATTTAGATGCTCACCCGTTTATTGGTGCAAATTATTGGCAGGATCAAGTAGCCGAAGTTTCAAAGCAATTCGAAAAAGCAACGATTTATGTTGTACTGCAAGATGAGCTAATCGTGGGTTTTGCAGTGATGAAGACACACTATCTGGCCGCCATGTTTGTTAAACCCGGGTACCGGGATGAGGGGATTGGCAGCCTGTTGTTATTTGCATTGAAGTCGGACTATACGCAGATTCGTCTAAGTGTGTATGAAAAAAATAGTAAGGCAGTCCGGTTCTTTCAGAATCATGACTTTGCAATCAATGATCGTTCAGTGAATCCAGAAACGGATGAAGTTGAGTTAAAAATGAAGTGGAAAGAGTAGTAAGCGTGTGACACAACTCGGTAGATTCCAAAATTCAACACAAAGACATGTCTATCCGACAAAATTTGCTGGAATAGGCATGTTTTGTATTAGATAGCAGGAGTCTGGGTGTTGATGCACGATATCGTCTATACAAATTGAAGACACGGTTCCTTACTATACTCATTAATTTTTAATTTAAATGTTTACTAGTAAACCTATATATGCTAAACTGACATCACTGTGTAAGATGATTGATTTAAGAAAGGACCGATTTCATGACAACTGTAAACGATTATTTAGCAAGTGTTCGCGCCGACATTGTAAAGCGTGATCCTAATCAAACTGAATTTTTGGAAGCGATTGATAACTTCTTTAAAACGCTGACACCAGTGTTGGAGGCCCATCCAGAGTACGTTGAGGCGAATATTGTTGGTCGATTAGTAGAGCCTGAACGAGTTATTCAATTTCGAGTACCCTGGGTAGACGATAATGGCAAGGTTCAAGTTAATCGTGGTTTTCGGGTACAGTTTAGTGCTGCTATCGGTCCTTATAAAGGTGGCTTGAGATTCCACCCTACAGTTAACTTATCGATTGTTAAATTTCTTGGCTTTGAGCAGATTTTTAAGAACAGTTTGACCGGGTTACCCATCGGCGGTGGTAAAGGCGGTTCAGATTTTGATCCGAAAGGGAAGTCAGATAACGAAGTGATGCGCTTTACACAAAGTTTCATGACGGAGCTTCAGAAACACATCGGCCCAGATTTGGACGTGCCAGCCGGAGACATTGGTGTTGGGGCTCGTGAAATTGGCTATTTGTATGGTCAGTATCGCCGTTTGAATGGTTATCAAGCCGGTGTTTTAACTGGTAAAGGGCTGACCTTCGGCGGTAGTCTAGCCCGTACTGAAGCTACCGGCTTTGGCCTGCTCTATTATACGGATGCGCTGTTAAAGGCTCAAAACATGACGTTACAAGGAAAGAAAATTAAGATTTCAGGCTCTGGTAACGTTGCTATTTATGCTATTCAAAAGGCTACGGAATTAGGTGCAACGGTTGTGACAGCATCAGATTCTAATGGGTTTGTTTACGATCCTAATGGCATTGATTATAAAATCGTTAAGCAGATCAAAGAAGTTGAACGAGGGCGTATTAAAGAATATGCAGAACGGGTTGAAACGGCCGTCTATCATGAAGGGTCAGTTTGGGACTTCGATACGGACTACGACATCGCCTTGCCTTGTGCGACTCAAAACGAGATTGATGGTCCTAAGGCAGAACGCCTGGCTAAAAACGGTGCACAAGTTGTTGCTTGCGGTGCCAATATGCCATGTACACCCGAAGCCGTTGCTGTTTTCAAAGCGCACCAGGTGATTTTGGGACCAGCCAAGGCTGCTAACGCCGGTGGTGTGGCCGTATCCGCTCTGGAAATGAGCCAAAATAGTGAACGACTGGCGTGGACTTTTGACGAAGTCGATTCTCGTCTCAAAGACATTATGGAAAACATCTTTGCTGAATCCTCTGCTGCCGCTGAAGAGTACCATCTTGGCACTGACTATCTAGCTGCGGCTAACATTGCCGGCTTTACGAAAGTAGCTGACGCGATGATGGCGCAAGGTATTATTTAAGACGGTGACATCAATACGACTTATCTCATTTTAGCGATTGAGGTAAGTCGTTTTTGGATGGTCACACTTAACTTTTGAATCCTTGTACCCCCTAGTCTTCTGCGGTATAAAAGGCTTATAATAGACAAGTAATACAGGAAACTGAAAAATGAGTTCCAAGCTTCAATATTATATTCAGGGGGGTAATCAAAATGGGGATCATTCTAGTATTTATATTTGGTATGATGACTGTCATGGGGGGATTATCATGGTGGTATGCAGCTCACTATAATGGTTTAGTAGGAACGACGCGTTTTTTGACGATTATTAGCGTGGCAGGCTTGTTATTTAGTTTTGGCTACGTTTATAAAAATGGTTGGGTAAAACCCAAACAGACGCAGGCAACTTCACAAAAGGTGAATGTTAATTCGAGTCAATATTTTGCCAAAAAGAGTTCAGAGGCTGCGTCGATTGCACAACAACATAAGAATGAACAGAACGTCTTGCAGCAATTGCAAAAATCATATAGTAAAAACGTTGGTGACGTCAGTTTTGATCAAGATAACAAAACGTATACGATAACGCCAACGAACACGAAGTACATTAAGGCAGTCAACACCATGTGGCAATATCCTAAAACAAACGCCAAAACGATCAAAACGATGTCTGATAACTATTTGAAGATGTCTCAATCGATCGACAAGTCCTTAAAGGGGAGTTATGCCCTGCAAGTGAAGAAGTCAAAGAGCGGACCAGTGATCCTTTCTGTTAAGGATGGTAAAGTGACTATCTTGAATGAAAGTCAGCAGAAATAACGTGTAGTATTTAAAAAATTAACGTCAAAAACACCTGAGAAATTCCGTTGAATTTCTCAGGTGTTTTTGACGTTATTAACGGTTTATTTATGGGACTTGTAACGACTTTTATGATTGGAGTTGAGAAAATTAAAAGTTGAATTATTAAAAATACGGCTTGACAGAAAGAATGGAAGGGCTTACATTTGACAGTGCAAACGTTTGTACAAACGTTTGCACTGTCAAATGTGTTTTTTAATTAATCATAGGAGCAGCATTAGTTGATCTAGTTTATTGCACTTATTTAAAAAATGTTGTTCTGATATAAACATCGCTTAACTGATACTTGGCCGATATCTTTAAGTGTTGTGTTGAAAATATTTTATAGAGGGATGTATTCATATGGAAAAATGGTGGAGTAACGCAGTTGTTTATCAAATTTATCCTGCAAGTTATCAGGATAGTAATAATGATGGTATTGGAGATCTCCCAGGTATTACGTCACGTCTGGCCTACATTAAGAAACTTGGGGCTGACATTGTTTGGCTAAGCCCAATCTATAAATCTCCACAAGTTGATAACGGTTATGATATTTCGGATTATCAAGCAATTAATCCCGATTTTGGGACTATGTCAGATTTTGATGCTTTACTAAAAAAGGCTCATGATCTCGGGCTAAAAATCATGATGGATATTGTTGTCAACCATACATCAGACCAGCATCAATGGTTTAAAGAAGCGCTAAAGGGTAAGGATAATCCGTATCGTGATTATTATATTTGGCGTGATGGGAAGAATGGAAGCGCTCCCAACAACTGGGGATCATTTTTCACTGGTCCTGCTTGGGAAAAAGATGATAAGTCTAATCAGTATTACTTGCACTTATTCGCTAAGGAACAACCAGATCTGAATTGGGAGAACCCTAAATTACGGAATTCTGTTTACGATATGATGAATTGGTGGGCATATAAAGGAGTTGATGGCTTCCGGATGGATGTTATTAACTATATTTCCAAGCCAGAAGGTCTGCCAGACGCCAAGAAGAGTGCGGATGAACTTTATGGTAATCCTGAACCATTAGTTGCTAATGGGCACCGTATTCATGAATTTTTGCAAGAAATGAACAAGAATGTGATGAGTAAACATGATGTTGTTACAGTTGGTGAAGCACCTTCCGTAACAACGGATGAAGCCCAAAAGTATGCAAATTTGAATAATCAAGAACTTAACATGGTATTCCAGTTCGAACACATGGGCTTAGATGGTAACGACAACCCTGCCTTAGGTCGGTGGGCAGACAGAAAAGCCAATCTTAAAGATTTACGTGCAAATTTAACGAAGTGGCAAGAAGCTTTAGCAGGAAAAGCTTGGAATTCTCTTTATTGGAATAATCACGACCAACCACGTGTAGTATCACGTTTTGGTGATGATAGTACAGAAGAATATCGTGTTTTGAGTGCCAAAATGTTAGCAACGATGCTGCACATGCAACAAGGTACGCCATTTGTCTTTGAGGGTGAAGAAATTGGTATGACAAACGCTTATTTTGATAACCTTGATGATTATGTCGATCTTGACTCAATTAATTCATATCACCAAATTGTTGATCAACAGAAGTTAGTTGATGGTAAAACGATGATGAGATACATTGCCAAGCATAGTCGGGACAACGCACGGACACCAATGCAATGGGATAGTAGTAAAAATGCTGGTTTCTCTGAACATAAGACTTGGGAAAAGATGAATCCACGGTACCATGATATTAATGTTAAACAGGCTTTAAACGATAAAGATTCTGTTTTCTATTACTATCAGAAATTAATCAAATTGCGTCATGAGTTACCAGTGATTACGGATGGAACTTATGAGTTAGTTAAGGATAACGATAAAGATGAGCAAGTCTATGCTTATACACGGCAAAACGCTGATACAACCCTGCTAGTAATTTTAAATTACACCAAAGAAAACTTAAAACGGCATTTTGATGTGCCATCAAACGCAAAATTATTGATTAGCAATTATTCAGAAGATCAAGGAGATAATATTCGCCCGTATGAAGCGAAGGTCTATCAATTTTAAAAGATTAGGTTAGGAGTGTGAAAAACATGGAAAAATCTTCAACGGCTACTTTAAAAAAAGGAAAGAAGCCGGAACCAGTACAAGTTGCTGATGATAATCTACCAACTTTACCAATAAAAGCTATTTTAGCGATGACTGTCGGCTGTTTTGGCGTCAATATGGCGTTTACATTGCAAGGCTCACAAATGAGTCGGATTACTCAGACAATTGGTGTGAATCCAAGTAGTTTAGGTTTCTTTTTCCTGTTACCACCATTGTTGGGTATGATTGTTCAACCGTTGTTAGGAAAGTATTCTGATAGCACATGGACTAAATTTGGACGCCGGATTCCCTACTTGTTAGTAGGTGCGCCGATTACTGCTATTGTAATGGTGATGCTACCATTTACCGGATCTTTCGGTTTTGGATATGGGTCGCTAACGGCATTGATATACGCCGCAGTCGCAATTGCATTAATGGATATGTTTAGTAATATTTGTTTGGCACCATTCAGAATGTTGGCTGGTGATATGGTTAATAACAAACAAAAGAATTCCGCTTGGTCATGGCAACAGATTTTTAGTTATGCCGGTGGCATTTTAGCCGCTTTATTACCATACTTGTTAGCCAAAATTGGTGTGGCTAATACAGCTAGCAAAGGTAAAGTTCCGGACACTGTTATTTGGGCATATTTAATTGGTGCTGGAATGTTACTCATTACTTGTGCATATACGATTTTTAACGTTCATGAATATGATCCAGAGACGTATGCTAAGTACCATCAAATTGCCGTTAAAGCTAAAAAGAGTACGGTTAGTTTATGGCAATTATTGAAACGTGCGCCTCGTTCGTTTTGGGAATTAGCTGTTGTTCAACTCTTTAGTTGGATTGGTATTATGTATACTTGGACTTATGCAACCGGAGCAATGGCTAAAAACATTTGGAACACGACTAATCCAGCCTCTTCTGGCTTTCAATCAGCAGGTAACTGGTATGGTGTTATGACAGCCTTTTACAGTGTTGCAGCATTGCTTTGGGGACTGTTTTATGCTAAAACAAAACCTAACCAACGTAAATTCTGGTATTCATTCGGATTGTTTGCGGATGCAATCAGTATCATCATCGTAGCGCTCACACACAATCAGTGGATCGCACTTGCTGCATTTGCTTTGTATGGTATTGGGAACTTTACGATTAACACTTTGCCATTTACTATGTTAACGTCTTCATTGGATGGTCAAAATGAAGGTTCTTATCTGGGATTATTCAACATCGCTGTCTGCATGCCACAAATTATTGGGTCATTACTTAGTTTCTGGCTCTTCCCTCTATTAGGGAACAGTCAACCAATGATGATGATCTTCGGCTTTGTAGCAATGATTATTGGTGGATTCTCAGTGGCTATTGTGCATGAAGGTAAGTAATTTATAGAGATCGTGTGTAATTCTAGATCGTTCAAACTATAAATTGTTAAGTCACATCATAAGGGGAGATGGTGCCAGTGATTACTATTAAGGATATTGCAAAAAAGGTCGGGGTTTCTCCGTCAACGGTTTCACGGGTGCTATCAAATAAATCAGATTTTTACACACCAGAAACAGTTAAAAAAGTGAAAGCAGCTGCCCAAGAATTGGGCTATAAAAAGAATCAATCAGCTGCTGAATTAGTTAAGCAACACAGTAACGTTATTGCGGCCGTTGTGAGTTCTGTCAAAACCAATTTTGCAGGTGAAGTCATCGATGGCATTCAAAAAGAAGCGGCTAAGTATGGGTACAAGTTAATCGTCGTTTACTCTCATAGTGCCGATTACGCTGAGCAAAGAAGTGCTTTGATGACGGTTATTGAGCGCCCAGTAATGGGAATTATGCTTTTGTCGATGGCACTTTCCGATGACAACTTAGCACTTGTAAAAGAATCCGGAATTCCATTTTGCTTTTTATCAATGGCATTTGATGACAATCGGCCTTTCATAAGCTCAGATGATAAGAAAATTGGGTATCAAGCAACTAAATTTTTAATTGATAGGGGCCATCGTCGTATTGGCTTGGCCGGAATTGATCGTTACCCATACACTGGCCGATTACGGTTATTGGGCTATAGACAGGCGCTTTCTGAAGTTGGTGTGACACCTCAAGATAGTTGGATTCAACCTGGTGATTATAGCTATGCCTCAGGGTTAAAGGTAATGCAACAGTACGGTGAACATACGGATTTGACAGGCGTTGTTGCAGCCAGTGACATGGTTGCAGTTGGCATCATGAATCAAGCTCGCTTGTTTGGTATGAAAGTTCCTGATGACTTATCAATTATGAGTATTGACGGCACTGAAATGTGTGAGATTGCTCAACCGCAATTAACCAGTGTTTCCCAGGATTTTTATCAAATGGGTATCGCAGGTGTTCAGCGTATCAGACAATTAGATTTAAAAGAGCAATCGGCTAAAAATAAACAAGAATTTTTACCCGTTAAGATTACTGAGCGAGGCAGTGTTAAACGTTTAGTATAGGGTGTTTATACAACTTGTTCGGTAATCAGACTAAAAAGGGCCCGGCAATCAGTTAAGCTAACTGGTGCCGGACTCTTTTTTTGGCAATTGCTTCTATTCTGCCGCAACCGGCTTAGAAACACCCGTCGTTTTTTGCTTATCATAAACGATGCGTGTCTGTTTTGTGGCCCGAGTTAGGATCAGATAGTGGTTATCGTTGATGGTAGATCGATAGCCGGCATAATAGCGCTCACTGATTTTTTGAGGCTGAATACGTTTATTAAAAGTGTAGTTAGATAGTGAAAGTTCACTGGCCATAATCACGTTAGCATCGCCGTACTGAACTGTTCTAACTGGATAGAGTTTCAGCCCGAACTGTTCACCGTGAGACTGCTGAACAGCCGTCAAAGGGTAGGCGACTGGGACTGCATACTTGCTCGGATTATCATGAATCGCCTCGTTGATCTTTAAGTATTGCTGCAATGCTTTAACTTGAGACGGTTCACTATGTGATTTTTGCAGCCGCTTGATGTCTGTTTTGATGCCAGCGATACTGCTAGCAACCTTATCTTGCTGCGTGGCAACACCTGCCTGAAAGGCTTGTTTATCCTGATTTTTTACCCAATTAAGCTGGTCTGACGTAGACATGTTAGATAGTTGCTTTAAGGTCACCTTATCCTTACCTGTTGGCAGCATATAGGTGGTTGCTTTACCCTTTCTAAGGACAAATAGGGCATTAACTGTGTCTTTAGCTGTGACGTGACTATGAGATTGGGAAACATGATACCAGATACGTGGTTGGTCAGTCTGGCCCGATTTGATCAATGCCAGTTTCTCGATAGGTTGAGTTTGTCTGTTTTGGTTACCGCAAGCTGTTAACCAGCCGCCAGCAACGATAATCAAAAGGCCGATCAGTAAGTGTTTAAAGCGAAACAAAAAGTTTACCTCCTAAGATAACGCACCAAAATGAATCTAATTAGAAATTAATTTTACTATAAAGGAGACGATAATCATACAAAACTGATTAAATTGTCTGCAAAATTAAGATTAGCCTGATTGAAATCGCTTTCAATGAATGGGTGTGAATTTGTAAACTAATACGAATAAAATTCATTTGAATTGTAAAAAAATGTAAAACTACTAAATTATCCTTTTAAACGCTGATATATCAACCTCATAACGAATCGTAATAACGTCGTGAATATTTGACTATAACAGACATCAGTTATTATCCTAAACATGTTAGTGAATAATATCACGAAATTTTAGCTGTTGTTACTTATATATCCGTCACAAAATCAATGGAGGTCAAAAACATGGCAGACTACAGAATTGAATCAGACACGATTGGCGAAGTTAAGATCCCTTCCACCGCACTCTGGGGTGCGCAAACTGAAAGAAGTCGTAACAACTTCCCAACTGGCGAAAAGATGCCACTTGAGATCATTAAGGCACTATTACAGATTAAAAAAGCCGCAGCCACTGCTAATAAAGAGTTAAAAAACATTGACGGTGCTAAAGCTGATTTGATTGTTGAAGCGATCGATACGTTGCTGGCACTTGATGACGAAGATTTACGTAAGGACTTTCCACTGGTCGTTTATCAAACTGGTTCAGGAACTCAAACCAACATGAACGTTAACGAAGTGGTAGCCCACCAAGCAGCTAAGCTTAATGCTGAGATTGAAATTTTACCCAATGATGATGTTAACAAGGGTCAAAGCTCAAACGATATCTTCCCAACAGCCATGAATATTACCGCTGCAAAGGCTGTTAGCAGCTTGGAAGAATCAACTCAGCATTTAATCGATGAATTAAAAGTTAAACAAGAAAAATACTGGAAGACGGTTAAAATTGGCCGGACTCACTTGCAGGATGCAACCCCATTAACCTTTGGCCAAGAAGTTTCTGGCTGGGTCAGTGCCCTAGAACATGATTTGGATTATCTGCAAACTTTAGGTAAGACCCTTAGTGAATTAGCAATGGGTGGTACTGCAGTTGGTACTGGTTTGAACGCTGCACCTGGGTTTGCCGGCATTATTGCTGACAAGATGGGTGAAGTATACGGCCTTCACTTCACTGCTGACACCAACAAATTCTATGGCTTGGCACATCACTCTGGCTTAAACGTTGTCCATGGGGCCATCAAGACGCTTGCTGCTGATCTGATGAAGATTGCTAACGATGTGCGTTTCTTGGCTTCAGGTCCACGTGCCGGTTATGGCGAATTGAATATTCCTGCTAACGAACCTGGTTCTTCAATTATGCCTGGGAAGGTTAACCCAACCCAAGCTGAAGCTATCACCATGGCAGCTGTACGTGTTATGGGTAACGATGTCGTCGTTGATTTGGCATCAAGTCAAGGTAACTTTGAAATGAACGTTTACAAACCAGTTCTGATTTCTGCATTCCTTGAATCAGCTGAATTACTGGCCGGTACCATGCGTGGTTTTGCTGATAAGATGATCCATGGTTTGACTGTCAACTCAGAACGGATGGAAGAATTAGTCGACCGCTCACTGATGACGGTTACGGCATTGTCACCACATATCGGTTACCACGAAAGTGCTACGATTGCACAAGAAGCCTTAAAGGAAGGCACCCTTTTGAAAGAAGCCGCTTTGAAGTCAGGCTTATTGACAGAAGAAGAGTATGATAAGTGGGTTGTGCCAATCAACATGACTAACATTGATCAAAAGTAAACTTAACAACACAATTGATTAGGAACAGGAGCATAAAAATGGCTGAAAAATTTCATTTTCAACCAACCTCACTCACGAAGTTGCGTAAGCATTACGACGTGATTGTGATTGGTTCAGGCGCAGCTGGAATGACGGCTGCCATTCAGGCACATGAGTTAGGACTAAAACCCGTTATCCTTGAAAAAATGGATAAATTAGGTGGTAACACCAACCGGGCTTCATCAGGGATGAATGCTGCTGAAACGAACGTCCAGTTAAAGCACCACGTGGTGGACAGTTTCCAAGAATTCTACGATGAAACCTTAAAGGGCGGCGGTGGCCAAAACAACACTGAGTTGCTGAAATACTTCAGTGAACACGCTGCGTTAGCAATCGACTGGCTAGCAGATCATGATATTCAATTAGATGAAATCACGATCACTGGTGGCATGAGCAAGATGCGGACTCACCGGCCTCATTCATTGGCCGCAATTGGTGGTTTCCTAGTGACTGAACTGTTGAGACAAGTTCAAAAGGCACATATTCCACTATTTGCCGGTCTTAAGGTGACCGAATTAACCACTGATGAAGCCGGTAAAGTCACCGGTGTGCGTGCCACAACTGGGAAGCAAAGCGGTCCGTTGACGGCAGATGCTGTTATTCTGGCTGCTGGTGGCTTTGGTGCTAACCAAGATATGCTGGCAAAGTACCGTCCTGATTTGAAGGGGATGCAGACGACTAACCAACCCGGCGCAACCGGTGATGGCATTAAACTTGCCCAAGCCTTGGGTGCAAAGTTAGTCGATATGGATCAAGTTCAAGTTCACCCAACGGTTCAACAAGACACGCCTCACGCTTACTTGATCGGTGAAGCCGTTCGTGGTGAAGGTGCCATCTTAGTGAACAAGCATGGTGACCGGTTCGTTAACGAACTGGATACCCGGAAGAACGTTACTGCTGCAATCGACGGTCTGAATGAAAACGGCGCCTATTTGATTTTTGACCAAGGCATTCGTGACCGTGCTAAAGCCGTTGAATTTTACGATTCAATCGGCTTGGTCCACACGGGTCAGTCATTGGATGATTTAGCAAGTCAGCTGGGCTTTGATGCGGATGCGTTAAAGCAGGCCGTTAGCGACTGGAATACTGCCGTTGCTGATCAAAATGATTCAGCGTTTGGTCGCACTACAGGGATGGATCGCGATATTACAACGGCGCCATTCTTTGCCATTCACATCGCACCAGCTGTTCATTACACCATGGGTGGCATTGCAATCAACCATAAGACTGAAGTACTTAATGAAGATGGGCAAGCTATCAAGGGCCTCTACGCTGCCGGCGAAATTGTTGGTGGCCTTCACGGCAATAACCGGATCGGCGGTAATTCAATCGCTGAAACTGTTATTTTTGGGCGTCAAGCCGGTGAACAGGTTTTCAACTACATTAACGAAAAATAACGTTTGATAGATATGGGAGAGCGTGGAAAATGACACTCAATAAAGTTAATTATAAAAAATTTATCTTGCCGATAGTTGTCGGTTTGATTATCTGGTTCTTGGCACCAATTAAGCCGGCTGCTGTTTCGCTTGTAGCTTGGCACATGTTAGCTATTTTTATCGCCACTATTCTTGCATGTATTACTCAACCCCTGCCTATCGCAGGGTCAGCACTTATTGGAATTACGTTATCTGTATTACTAGGCGTTGTGAAGATGGAAGATGCAGCCGCAGGTTTTGGTAATGATACCGTTTGGATGATTGGGATGGCTTACTTCCTGTCACGTGGTTTCATTAATACAGGTTTGGGACGTCGAATTGCCCTGATCTTCGTTCGCTTATTTGGTAAACGGACGCTTGGCTTATCCTATGCTTTGATTGGTGTAGATCTCGTCACCGCACCAGCAACACCAAGTAATACGGCTCGTGCAGGTGGGATCGTAATGCCAATCATCGAATCTCTGTCAGAGACTTTTGGCTCATCACCTAAAGATGGGACGCAAAGCAAGATTGGTTCATACCTGATGTTTACTGAATTCCACGGTGATATTATCACTTCCGGGATGTTCATGACTGCTATGGCACCTAACTTGGTTGCCGTTGCTTTAGCTAAGGGGATGCACGTCCAGATTTCGTGGATGGGCTGGTTTATTGCCGCACTGGTTCCTGGTGTGATCTGCTTACTGTTGATTCCATGGTTAATCTACAAGCTGTATCCACCTGAAATTAAGGAAACACCAAATGCCAAAGAATGGGCTGACAAAGAGTTAGCCGACATGGGTAAGATGTCATTACCCGAAAAGATTATGGCTGGCGTTTTCGTAATTGCTTTATTCCTCTGGATGATCTCTAGCTTTGTTGGTCTAGAAGCTTCGACAGTTGCCTTCTTAGCTGTTGTTTTACTGCTATTGACCGGTGTTTTAAGTATTAAGGATATTTTAAATGAAACGGGTGCATGGAACACCATCATCTGGTTCTCAATCCTGATTTTTATGGCCAACGAATTAAACGTTTTGGGCTTTATCCCTTGGTTATCAAAAGCTTTGGGTAACAGCCTTCACGGCATGAGTTGGGAAATCGTTCTTGTGGTATTGGTTCTGTTCTACTTCTACAGCCATTATCTCTTTGCTTCAGGAACAGCGCACGTTACCGCTATGTACGGTGCTTTATTGGCCGTTGCTATTTCTGCGGGTGCTCCAGCAACCTTTGCAGCGATGATTCTTGGTTTTACCGGCGCCATTTTCGGTTCAACCACGCAATATGCAAACGGTCCTGCTTCAGCATTGTTCGGTGCTGGTTACAACAAGCAAAGCGACTGGTGGCGTCTAAACTTCATTCTAGGTCTGGTCTACATCGTGATTTGGGGCGGTGTTGGTTCCATCTGGATGAAAGTGCTTGGTATGTGGTAAACATTTAAAGCGTAACTTAAAAAAGTTGTACCTACTAGTGAAGTAGGCACAACTTTTTAATTTGTGATAAGCTATGGTGAATGATTTAATCTGAGGAGATTTGCGGATGAACACCAAAGACCTAGCTTATTTTAAAGCCTTAGTTGAAAAGCGAAATTTTACTGCCGTTGCGAAGGCGTTTAACGTTTCACAGCCCACCGTCACGCAAGCGGTGAAGCGATTGGAACGGGAATTTGAAGATGAATTAGTCCACGTGGACCGGGCTCACAGTCGAACCGAAATCACGCGGTCCGGTTTATTATTGTACGAAAAGGCCACCACGATTACGGCCAGTCTAAATTTAGCCCATCAAGAAATTGACAACGCTAAGTTATCTCGCATCCGTTTTGGCCTGCCACCAATCATCGGCTCACTATACTTTCCGTCATTAGCTGGTCAGCTGCTGAAGGATGGTCTGCTGCAGCGTCTAGACGTTGTTGAAACCGGTTCTGGTGGTTTACTTAATTCGGTGAAAGATGGCGAAACTGATATTGCTTTGCTGGCTTCGGTACTGCCGCTGCATGATCCTTCGCTCAATGTCATTCACATTGGCAGCCGGCCATTCGTGGTCGTGGTCAGTCGGCACCATCGGCTGGCTAATCAGGGCAGTGTGTTTTTTAAAGAGTTGGCGAATGAAGAGTTTATTATGTTAAATCGCAAGTTCGTTCATCCGGCAGCATTTAGAGCATATTGTCAGTTTGCGGGGATTAATCCGCCAGTCATTTATAAGACGCCAGATATTTCCTGGATTACTAGTTTAGTTAAAGAAAATTTGGGGATTAGTTTGTTGGCTCGTGACGTTGTTAGTCCTAACGATGAAGCAGAGCTGGCTTGCTTAAAGGTCCTGGATCCGGTAGCTGAGCGATTCAACGTGTCGATTGTGACGCGTCAGGGCTATGTTCTTACACCTGATGAAGAACACTTTGTGAAAGATTTAAAACAGTTAAAAATTCCGCAGAGTTGATATTTTAATGAATCTAAAAAAGCGTTGTCCCGCATAAAATTGGGATAACGCTTATTTTTGCTTCAAATGATTGTTGAAAATAGTAAATAGCTCCGTTGCTTCAACTTCTTTGTTGTTGTCGCGGTTCACAAGATCGACAAATTCAGCATTAGTGAAGGTCAGTTCGTAATCGTTTAAATCTGCTAAAGTAGCCACCGCAATCGCAGCGGTTTGCAGATTCATATTGACGAATGGTTTACCGGAAATGATGGCATCTAGTAAAAACCCAGTTTTATTGGCGACCATCTCGTGTAAATTTTGATCATAAGCATTAGATTGTGGTACCGCAATGACTTTATCCAGTTGGTCAGCGTTTTTGATACCGGGTTGCTTGCCAGCTCTGATAGCTAAACGACTATTAATAGCAACTAATTCGTCTGCTGTTAAATAACGCATTACATGTCCCCCTGTAGTTGATTCAGTGTTCCTTCAAACTGATCGATGACCGTTTCCAAGCTTTGGAAAAAGTGAGCATCGAGCTGCACGTTGTTACGGAAAGAGACGTCGATGTCATCTCCCTTTTGAACTTCTAGTTTGCGGGCAATGTTTGCGGGAATTGTAATGGCTAATGAGTTACCAACCTGGATGATTTGACGCTGTGATTTGATTTCGTTCATGAGTTCAAATGGTTCCTTTCGTTATAACAAATTCATAATTTCTTAAGTAGTATAGCATATCTAGTCTATTTCGTCATGACAAATTGGTGGGTATGTCTCTAATATTCCAATTATGTATGATGGTCCATGGAATATATTTATGTGAAAAAGAATATTTGAAAATGATGTCATTTCATGAAAACGATAGTAACGGGATGTGATCCTGTAACTTCACTGATTTGTTTTCAAGAATATTGGCAACAGTATTACACGGATGATGAATCAGCTTTTGACCGGGTGGTGAACTTTGATGTCAGTAATCTGGCACCATTATCAAATTGAAGCTTATGAAGCCAAAGTACCACAGTTTTAGCGGGGGTGAAGCTGCAAAATTAAAGTGAAGTGGCAAAAAAATTAAAATCTGATGTTGACATCCTCATGTGAAGTGGTTAGTATGAGGGTTGTTAAATTAATTACAAAACGCTATGAGAAAGTTAAGTAACTGTTCAGCAACCTGTAAGCGAGCTTCGTTTGGTGAGAGGAAGCCAGAGTTGGACAGCGAACATCCCTTTTGAGCGACGTACCGAATTTAAGTAACGTACGTTGGGCACTCCCATTATCGAGTTAGCGTATCGTCCTTGTGGCCGTACGTGAAGAGGTTATTTTAGCGATAAAATAACAAAATAAGGTGGTACAGTGCAGAAGCACCCTTAGTTTACATGAATTGTGAACTGAGGGTGCTTTTTAGTTTACATAGCGTATCAAACATATAAAGGTGGTGGTTATCCATGGAAGATCAGATTAGTCATATTAGTCAGTACCAAATGAATTCTCGATTATTTAGCAATCATACACATATTACGGAGGTCTTCAATCATGGAACAGGTCAAAGATTTAAACCCAAAACCGTTATCGGTTAAACAATACTTAGTCGTCAGCTCAATGTTATTCGGACTTTTCTTCGGTGCCGGGAACTTGATTTTCCCAATTCATTTAGGCCAATTAGCTGGTGCTCACTGGGGCATGGCTACCGTTGGATTCCTAGTTACTGCGGTGTTGCTACCGATGCTGTCAGTGCTTGCCGTTGCCGTTACTCGGTCAAAGGGTGTTTATGACATTGGTCGTCCCCTTGGTCCAGCGTTCGCGTTGGTCTTCATGGTTATGATTCATGCCACTATTGGGCCGCTATTCGGGACACCTCGGACGGCTACGATTCCATTCTCAGTTGGGGTTCAGCCACTGCTTCCTGCCAGTTGGGCACACGTTGGTTTGTTAGTTTTCTCAGTGCTTTTCTTTGGTACCGCCTTTCTTGTTTCCTATAAGGAATCTAACGTTATGACCAGTGTTGGTAAGGTTTTAAACCCAGTATTTCTGTTGATGCTATTCGCAGTCTTTGCACTGGGCTTTGCTCACCCAATGGGCAACGTTAGCAAAATGGCCGCTACTACAGCCTATCAGCACGCTTCATTCTTCAACGGTTTCTTACAAGGATACAATACGATGGATGCTTTAGCCGGCTTAGCCTTCGGGGTTACCGTTGTGACAGCCGTTAACCAACTTGGTAAGACAACGCCATCGAGTAACGCTAAAGTCACTGCCCGTGCAGGGGTTTTCGCTACGAGTATGATCGGTGTGATCTACGTTGGTTTGATTTTCTTAGGTGCAACTACATTAGGGAAATACAAAGTTTCTGCAGACGGTGGGGTAGCCTTTAACCAGTTAGTCACTTATTATTTAGGTACTTTTGGTCACGCACTGCTGGCAACGCTTCTGACCGTCACTTGTTTAACCACTGCCATCGGTTTGGTTGCAGCTTTCGCACAAGATTTCCACAAACACTTCAGTCGCGTTAGCTACCGTCAATGGCTCGGATTCATGTGTGCGGCATCGTTCTTAACCGCTAACTTCGGTTTGGATACCATCATCGCATGGTCAACACCAATGTTGATGTTCCTGTACCCATTTGCCATGGTACTAATCTTGTTGTCCGTCTTTTCACCACTGTTCCATCGTGATGGTGTGGTTTACGGCTTCGTCGTTGCCTTCACCGCAGTACCAGCCTTCTTCGACATGGTGGATGCTTTCCCAGCAGTTGTGAGCCAAAGTGCATTTGGTAAAGCGGTCGCTGGTTTCCAGCAAAGCGTGTTGCCATTCGCAAATCTTGGTATGGACTGGGTCGTACCAGCCGTCGTTGGTTTGGCCTTGGGCTTAGGTGTTCACTTCTTACGTCCTGTACTTGCTGCACGTCGCAGTGTTGCTGCACAGCAGGTTCATAATCATTAATTAGAGTGTGAAAACAAGCGTTTAAAGAGCGGCGTATAAGGGCTCAAAACGGAAATTCTCTGAACTTTGGGGGATTTTTGTTTTGAGCCCTTATATGTAACTCTTTGCTTGTTTGAGCGCATTTGGGAAAGTTTTAGAGCACGATTAAGCTATATTGACGTGTCGAACTCGAGTGGGATTATAATCAATAAACGGATGCCATACTGTTTCGAGGTTGTGTATTATTATATAGAAGGAAAATGAAGTAGCTTCCGATGCAAAGCGTATAATTAAGGTGTGTAATTTCATCACTAGAAGATGAAGGCAGGTGGATTAACCTATGCATCAAGAATCGCTTTTTTCTAATCAATCACAGAATGTCCCGCTTGCCAGTCGGGTGCGGCCTAAAGATTTAGACCAATTTGTTGGGCAGCAGCACCTTTTAGGTAAAGGCAAAATTTTGCGGGAGATTATCGAAACCGATCAAGTTTCCTCCATGATTTTTTGGGGTCCCCCAGGTGTCGGTAAAACAACGTTAGCTGAAATTATTGCCCACAAGACGCACTCTAGTTACCTGAGTTTTAGTGCGGTTGATAGCAGCATCAGTAAAATCAAAAAGATTATGAAACAGGCTGAACTAGACCGTGAAGTGGGGCAGCGGACGATGGTATTTGTGGACGAAATTCACCGATTTAATAAAGCCCAGCAGGACGCCTTTTTACCCTACGTTGAACGTGGCAGTATTACTTTAATCGGTGCCACGACGGAAAATCCTTCGTTTGAAATTAACTCAGCGCTGCTTTCTCGCTGCAAGGTTTTCGTGTTGCACGAACTGAAGCAAGAAGACATCGTGACACTGCTTAATAACGCCCTCAGCAATCCGGCTGGTTATGGCAATCAGACCATCAAGATTAGTGACGATGAGGTCCAAGCCATTGCCAATTTTGCTGACGGAGATGCCAGAACAGCCCTAAATACGTTGGAGATGGCGGTACTTAATGGTGATAAGCAGGGCAGTGAGACCACCGTTACTATGTCGGATCTCAGTCAGTTAATTACTAGAAAATTTTCGCTCTACGATAAGAATGGCGAAGAACACTACAATATTATTTCCGCTCTGCATAAATCAATGCGCAATAGTGACGTGGATGCGGCGATATACTGGCTTTCGCGGATGCTTGAAGGCGGTGAAGACCCGCTGTATATCGCTAGGCGGTTAGTGAGATTTGCCAGCGAAGATATTGGTTTAGCGGATACGAACGCACTGAACATCGCAATCAACGTGTTTCAAGCCTGTCAATTTCTCGGTATGCCGGAGTGTGACGTTCATTTGGTAGAAGCCGTGACTTATCTGTCATTAGCACCCAAATCAAACGCCATCTATAAGGCACGATTGGCAGCTGCCAAGGATGTGAAGCAAACGGCTAATGACCCAGTACCGCTGCAGATTCGTAACGCACCAACTAAGCTGATGAAGGATCTGGGTTACGGCAAGGGCTACGAACTGGCGCATAATGCCAAGGATAAGTTGACCACGATGAAGACTATGCCGCCATCTGTGGATGGGCATGAATACTATTTACCAACAGATGAGGGTCGCGAAAAGCGGTTTAAAGAACGGTTTAATCAAATTAAAGCTTGGCACAGGCAGCATGAAGAATGATTCTCACGTTACAAGTTAAGTCCGCGCTTAGATATTTTCTGGCGCGGCCTTTTTGACCAGCATGATTAATCAGGTTGTGTATAATAGAAGTACTTATTAGTAGGGAGGGGCTGCTCATGCCACTATTAGCTATTATCATCGATGTGATTACCGCTTTTACTTATTTCTTTCAGGTCAAGTCTGGCTCGATGGGCGTTTACGTATTGGGAATAGTCGTTCAAGCTGTCGCAACACTGCTGTTACTTATTTGGACCTTTACGTACCGACGCAAAAAGTATCGTAACCCCATGATTTTTGGCTTCTTCACGGCGACGTTTTCTTACGGAATCATTTTAATTTCAGCTGCCATTAATGCCTTAGTCTTCGTTTTATACCTCATGAATATTTTAGGAATCAATAGCATTATTTTCAGTTAAAATGTAATCAACAATGTTAGTTTTAAATTAATTACTAATAGTATATATAATTCAATCAAGATGTATTCCAATAGGCCTAACACTAATCTGGTAGGCTTTTTCATTGTACATTCATGCTTTTTCTAATAGTATCCATAAATAGTGATTTAATCAAAATAACTTTAACCGTGTTATAATCAACTTGTAAGCGCTTTATAGGAACGCTTAGCTTATTATTAAATCTCTCTGGCCAGACGATTTATGATTAGGGGATCGACACGCATAGCGATTTAAATGCTATCTAAACTTCCTTTCATACCACAAACTTTTAAAGCGTGCTCAACTACAGCCCTTGATGGTGATCGTTTTCTGGAGAGATTTTGTTGTGTCAATTGATAATTATTAACGGTTTTAAATCAGTTACGATGGTTTGACTTCTGTATTCAGCAGGATCAGGCCATTTTTTAAAAATTAGCAGATTTAGTATGATAAGCTAACTATGAGTTATACATTATTTAAAGAGGGGGTCGTTAGTGATGTGGCGCAAATTTATCAGTGACATTTTGTTTGACCTTTCAATTCTGTTGATTCTGCTTGTGGTGCTTATCATCGGCAAAGGCGCTTACGATTTAATCATCAGTGGACATCTTTATTTTTGGAGATACGTCACTTCACTTATTCACGAGATGCTTGGTGCGGCCATCCTTTTTTCACTGATAGAACTCATAGATTTCGCTTGGAAAAGGCGAAAGAAAAAATAGGCAATTTTGACAGCAAGAAACGCCCCAGCCGGTATAGCTGGGGCGTTTCTTGCGTTAAATAAATTGCAACTATTCAATTAAATAGCTGATCCAAAACTACAGCGTCTTAACACTTAATCCATTATCATTATCACGTTTAAGCAGCAAGTTAAACGCAATCGCCCAAATAATAGCACCGATGGCTGGTAACAGGGATTCATGACTGAAGAACAGACTTACAAAGATGGCGATGAAGAAGCCGATTGTTAGCGGGTTGCTCCATTTGTATCCAGGCATTTTGAAACCATCGTTCTGGAAATCGATGGAGCGACGGTACTTGTAGTGTGCCACCATCGTCAGGATGCAGACCAGAATGTAAATGTCACTGGAAACAGACGCGATGAAGGTGAACGCCGCGCTCAGTGTGTTGAAAGCACTGATAATGGGTGCGAACAGCATGCAGGCAGCTGAGAACAAGACGGCCACGATTGGAATCCCGTTGGTCGAAACTTTGGTAAAGGCCTTCATCGGTTTAGCGTGTGATTCCAATGCCAGCTGGTACAAATGACGGCCAGTTGAGAAAATAGAACTGTTCAAAGTCGACATTGCGGCAGCGATAACCACCACGTTGATGACTTGAGAGGCGGCTGGCAACCCAGCAAGAGTGAAGATTTGAACGAATGGACTTTGGGATGGGTCCAGTGAGCGCCAAGGGGTAATGGCCATAATCACGATCAGCGAACCAATGTAGAATAAGAGGATTCTGAAAATGATTTGGTTAACGGCTTTGGGCAAAACATGCTTGGGATCTTTAGTTTCAGCGGTAGTAATTCCCACGAATTCCATTCCTTGAAAGGCGAAGAAGACCATTGGGAAAGCCATAATAAACTGATGAAAACCGTTAGGAAACATGGTGAAATTGTTAGTGAGATTACCCCAGGATGCATGTGTGCCGGTGGGGTTTTGATGATGTGTGAACACTAAATAGATACCAACTAAGATTAGCGCAATAATGGCAAAAATTTTAATTCCGGATAAGAAGGTTTCAGAGTGACCAAATGAGCTGACCATGGCAATGTTAACGCCGGTCAAAACGGCCCAGAAACCCAGTTGAACTAAACCAGCAGAAATGTGTGGAAACCAAAACTTGACGTAGGTTGATAGCGCAATGAGTTCAGCGTTGGCAACTAAAATCAGTTCAAGCCAATAACTCCATTCGGCAAACTTTCCTAACCTTGAGCCAACGTACTTTCTGATAAATGAAACGAAGGTGTGTTGATCAGGATCGGAGTACATCATTTCACCAATTGCACGCATCATGAGGAAGAAGAAACCACCGATGATTAAATAAACGAGTAAAATTGATGGTCCAGTTCTGTGAATCGTACTGCCGGCACCCAAGAAGAGTCCGGTCCCAATCGAGCCACCAAACGCAATCATCTGAACTGCAATGTTGGATAGACCACGACGGGTACCATCCTTATTTACCTGAACTTTTTCTGTTTTTAACATGTTTTTACCTCCTTAAACAATCAATTAATCCACTAAAAATCTATTTTCACGATAAAAGGATGTTTTTACGTATTACCGCCTTTGAGCAAGTGCCATTTTGTAAAGAAATCTCTTAGTAAGAAATTCATTTTTGGCGAAACACAGCTGGTTGAATGATGCACCAACATCTGAACGACGCCAGTCTGATAATCATGTTGCAACTCACCAAGAATGAAATTTATATTGCATCCAACCATCTGTTTTCCCTCGCTTTCCAAACAAAAAATCGTCCCTGCACAGAATATTCTGCACAGGGACGATTTTTAATCGTGTTACCACCCATTTATTCGTAACAACGTTGCCGCTGCTACCTCTAAGGCACATTCATGCCCGGAATTTTATCGTGTTTCACACGTACCGCAAGCTTTCACTTTTGGTAATTGCTCAGAGCTCATCTTCAAGAGATGTTCTGGTCCATCCTTTCACCAACGATGGTCGCTATCCAACCCTACTGATCTTTCTACTCTTCTCTTCATTGCATCTAGTGTTAAGTTTATGGTAAATGATAGCACGTTTTATTAGAAAATTAAATGATTTTCACAGATAATTTTAATGTTTTGTTCTGAAAGCTCTTAATCGTGTAATTTTTCTGGTTCTTTTAAAATCAAATGTCCAAGTAGTGCGATGACCAAAAAGACGACTGCCACCAGACAAACACCGTTCCATTTAGCAATACTCCAAGCCCAAGTGGCTGATAACGTGCCTAATGAACCGCCAAGGAAGTAGCTGAACATGAAAATGGAATTGTTACGGCTGCTTTCCTTACGGTTAAGTGATTGAACGATGGCTTGGTTGGAAACCTGACTGAATTGAGTTCCCAGGTCCAGTAGAATGATGCCGATGATTAGGCCAATCATCCAATGACCGATTAACCAGAACAGTAGAAAGGCCAAACTGGAGAAGAAGACCGATAATCCAATGGTTAGACGTGGTGAACGGTGGTCGACTAAGTTACCAATATAGGGAGCAGCTAAGACGCCTGCAATCCCTAATAAGCCTAATAGGCCAGCAACGTTACTGCCTAAATGATATTGATCAGCTAGGTAGAAGGCAATGGTTGACCACATGACGTTAGAAACCGCGAACATGGTGAAGCCATTGAGCGAAGACCCTCGCAGTCGGCGCTGAGTAGTGAACAGGCGAGGCAGCGATTTAATGACGTTGGCATAACTTAAGTTTTGATGGCCACGGGGGTCTCGTGGCATTGCTTGATGAACCACTAGCAGTAAGATGAGATCCATGATTGCTGCAATCAAATAAATGTATTGCCAGTCAACGACACTACCAAGCAAACCACTAAAGGACCGCGACAATAAAATCCCGGTCAAAAGGCCGCTTAAGACGGTTCCCAGGACTTTTCCACGCTGCATGGCAGGGGCGAGAAAGCCGACGTACGGGATAATGATTTGTGGCGCCACAGAGGTGATGCCGATTAGCGTGGTAGCGATGGCGAACACCACAGCATTGGGTGATATGAACGCGATTAACAGTGAAATAATTGATAAGACCATCATGAATTGAATCAGATGGTAACGGTCAAAAATATCGCCAAGGGGAACGATTAATAACAATCCAACAGCGTAACCCATTTGCGTCAGCATTGCCAACACGCCGACAATGGCTTTGGAAAGGTGAAAGTCGTTAGCAATCAACCCTTCGATAGGCTGAATAAAGTTTAGATTAGCGACGATAATACCAGTGGCAATCGCCATGAGTAAAACGGTTTTTCGTGAAATTGATTGTGGTTCTTCCATCGTTATTGCCTCAATTCTCTTCTTTCTAATGATGAGTACTAATAGCAGTAAGGTTATGTTTCATGTGAAACAAGTGAGTGACCTACTTTTAATTAGTGCACGATTATTCATTATACGACAAGTTTTTATTTTAAAAAAACAAAAAATCCGACACCATCACTAGTATCGGATTTTTCGGTAAAGCGGATATTAAATCGGCCACTCGCGGTCAGCCATTTAATTTAATCAGTTTCTGTTAGTCTTCATCATCATCGTCTTCTTCGACTAAGCCTTCCCAAGCGGTGTGGCCTAAGATAGCTTGCAGTTGTTGAATGGCGTGGTTATTTTGCTTTAATAAGGTGGTTAAGGTGGCAGCCAATGCTGGCCGGTCTTCTTTTTCAGCCAACTTGATTGCCCGGGTGACGAATAGATTTTCGGTATTGTAATCGTGAGCGGTGATGTCCACAATCTCGGCTGTGGTTAGGTACTTGTTACGACCATCTTCGTCTAACATCTTGTAGTTGCTGTATTCTTCAGTAGTCGAAGGTGGTAGCTCGTTCTCGTCTAAGAGGGCTTCGGCAACGGTATCATAGTCTTTACGAGCTTGGTCGATAAGTTCGTCATAGAATGGGCGAACCGCAACGGCTTCGAAGCCCTTCATGAACCATTTAGCCTGGTGAAGTTTCACGTCCAGCACCCGTAAATTGGCAACGATGTGGCCGGTCATGGCACCCGCGGTTGGGGTGTGGTGGTCAATGTCAGCTTGCTTCACTTCGGCTTGGTACTTTTCTTCTACTGCGTCTTTTAAATCGGTTGTCATATTTTGGTTCCTCCTGTCTGTTGGTTCACGACTACTTAGCTGCAACGGTGTCCTTAACCTTGATCTTCTTAACTTCGTAACCTAATTTATCAACTACTTGGCCTAATTCTTCAGCGGAAACTTGGCTGTCATCGAAGTCGGCTTTAGCTTTGCTGGCATTGAAGAGTACTTTTACTTTCTCAACGCCTGGTTGATGTGCCAAGGCACTTTCAATCTTGGTCATGCATGATGGGCAGGTCAAACCATCTAATTGTAATACCGCACGTTTTGTTGTCATAATAACGATCTCCTTTTTTAGTTGTTCTTGATTTCTTTGATTATCTATAGTTTAGTCGCTTCTCCTTGATTTGAAATTGACGTAAATCAAGTTAATGAAGTTTTTTGAGTAGCTGCTTGTTGGGCTTGGGTAGGCATCTTGCCGTAACGAATCAGCCGCATTGCGTTGAAGATAACCACGAGGATACTTGCTTCGTGAACGAACATGCCACTAGCCATGTAAATGAAGCCGGCGATTAAACCAATCAGTAGGAAGACGACGACACCAATAGCGATGGCGATATTTTCCTTTGTGTTGATAACCGTCTTTTTAGAAAGGGCGTAAGCGTGAACCAGTGCTTCGAAACTGGATTGCATGAGGACAACATCGGAAGTTTCGATAGCCACGTCGGTCCCGCTACCCATGGCGATACCGATTTGTGCGGTAGCAATTGCCGGGCTGTCGTTGATGCCATCACCAACGAAGGCAACGGTACGGCCTTGATCCTTGAATTTCTTGATGTAATCGACCTTTTCTTCGGGTAAGAGTTCAGCGTGAACTTCGTCAAGCCCGATTTGTTCAGCAACGTATTGAGCGGTGATCTTGTTATCACCAGTCAGCATGACTAAGTGCTTAGCACCGTGGTCACGTAAGGCTTGGAGCTGTGCTTTGATGCCGGGACGGATGGTGTCAGAAACACCGAGGATTAATTTCAATGTGCCGTCAACAGCTACCATAACAACTGAGCTACCGGTGTGCTGGACGTCTGTTAAATCAGACTTTTGTGTATCGGTTAAAGCGATGTCGTTAGCGTTCATCATCTTCAAGTTACCAACTAAAACGTGGTGACCGTCGATGGTTGCGGTGAGGCCTTGACCTTTAACCGTATCGTTTTCAGCAACGTCTAATTGTTCGAAATCAACTTTCTCATGAGTCGCATAATCGGTAATTGCTTTGCCAAGTGGGTGATCGGATAACCGTTCTGCCCGAGCGACTAAGGCCAAAGCTTCCTTTGAATCATCGGCGTAGTCTTTAACTGCAGAAACTGCGGTGTTCCCAAGGGTCAGGGTACCGGTCTTATCAAAGACGAAGGTATCAACTTTTGCAAAATCATCCATGACAGCCCCACCTTTCAGCAGGATGCCACGTTTAGCACCGTTACCGATACCAGCTACGTTAGAAACTGGGGCGCCAATAACCAAGGCACCTGGGCAGCCAAGCACGAGGACGGTAATGGCGGTTGGAAAATCACGGGTGAAGAGGTAAACCAGAGCGGCGATGATTAGCACTGCTGGGGTGTAATACTGGGCGAATTTATCAATGAAGGATTCAGCAGGGGACTTTGCATCCTGAGCGTCTTCAACTAATTCAATAATCTTACCGAACGTGGTGTCTTCACCGACTTTGGTAGCTTCAACGGTTAACGTACCGTTGCCTAAGATTGAACCGGAGAAAACGGCATCGCCAGCGGTTTTAGCCACCGCTTTAGATTCACCAGTGATCACTGATTCGTCTAAGTAGCCTGAGCCTGAAATGATGTTGCCATCAACTGGTACCGAAGCACCGGTCTTGACCATAATGTGATCGCCTTCGTCAACGTCATCGATGTCAACTTCTTCTTGAGTGCCGTCTTCGTGGAGAATAACGGCGGTTTCTGGTGCCATTTGTGTCAGAGACTTAATGGATTGACGGGTCTTGGATAAGGTCCGTTGTTCCAGATAGCTCCCGAACAAGAAGAGGAAAGTCACAATCGCTGATTCGTTATATTCGCCAATGATGAAGGCCCCGACCACGGCGATACTGACTAGCAGTTCAATACTGATGACCTTAACGCGTAATGATTGGTAAGCGTGAATCATAATTGGTACAGCTGCGATGATGGAGGCTAAGATGAATGCCCAGTCATAAACCAGAGTTGAACTTAGAAGGTACTTACCGGCGAAACCAATCGCAATCAGAATGGCACTTGCCAGGGTGATTTGATTTTGATGATTTTGAATATAACGTTGGAATTTCATATCGATCGCTCCTTTGATCATTTGATTATCTACAGTGTAGAGCGAATTGGCATAGGGTTAATTGACGCAGGTCAAGTTCGGCATAAAAAGTAAAAGAACTTGCCAATTGTCGCAAATTATCCCAAAATGAACTGAGATAATAAACTTTGGGAGAAATTATATGAAAATTGAATTACCGGATAAGGTAGCAGAACAGCTTAAAATCAAGGATAGCGAGGGTGTCAAAATTGAATTACGAAACCATGACGCCGTGATAACGACTGAAGCTAGTGAGATGTCGCTATTCCAACGGATATCACTTTGGTGGTATTTAGCGCCAGCGCTAATTAGTGCGCTGGCATTTAACGTTTTCTTTGCGATGAAAAATAGAAATCAAATTCCAATGTCAGGGAATACCTCACTTGGGACGACTGTGATTTTAATGGGTGTCGTAATTGGGACGTTGCTGTTTATGATCTTTTTTATTCGGGGACGGCGAAGCCAAACGAATGCATTCTCCGCAACTATTTATTGGCGGAATTTCCCGGTAGTGATCCTATCGTTCGGGTTGATTCTGGCTTTGGCGTTATTAGGGGTATTTTGGTTATTAGGAACGATTTTTAAAGGCGCAACGTTTGATCGACTGACCGCAACAATCATCTTCTTTATTTTTGAAAGTATGATCAATTACATCATGATTTACGCTGCAGTTTCTACTTCTTCACGAACCCTGATCCGAATTTTTATGTTGGTGATCATGAGCGGGGTAGTCATCGCGATGGCCACAAACAGTACTCGGAAGTGGTGGCAGTACAACCTGAGCTTTTTGGGAACACACCTTGCTAACAATAGCTGGCAATTTAATATGACACTGATGTTTTCAGCTTTAATCATGGTTGCGCTGATTGATTATATCTTCGTTTCAATCAACGCGAATCACCCTCGTTCCATGCGCTTACTGATTTTACGAATTCTCCTGACGGCCATGGCGATTGATATGGGAGCAGTGGGCTTTTTCCCGAATAACAGGGTTTCACACGATATTCATGACCATTTAGCGGCGTTTCTGGTGTATTTCATCATTGTGTTAATCGTTGGTATTCGCTGGTTTTTGCCTAAAATACCGAAAGAATTTTTGCGGATGTCGTATACCGTTGGTGCCATCTTGGTGACGGCCGAGATTCTGTTTAAGTTTGTGGGTTACTTATCATTAACGGCGTACGAGATCATTGGCTTCACTCTGACTTTTGGCTGGGTTCTCCTGCTATTGGAGCTTTTGCAAGAACAGATCGATACGGGAACACGGGTCTTTTATATCAAGCCCGAAAAAGATGAACACGACTAATTTTAATTTTTGAGCGATACTTCTTGGTAATTGATATCTAAGTTATGTATTATAGGATTAGTCGAACCGAATGCCTTAAGAAATGAGGGGATTCCATTGAAGAATAGATCTAAGTGGTTGCTAGGTACTTTTGCCTTAGTCACCACCATTGTGTTAGCTGGCTGCGGCAATAACAGTAGTCAGGGAAGTAAGAAGAGTATTGCGCTGATGCAGACGTCAGATTTAACGAGTTTGGATAATACGAATCAGGCAACCATGCCGGAATTCAATACCCTGACGAATATCTCTGAAGGCTTGTATCGGCTGAATGCGAAGGACCAGCCCGTTCCTGCCATGGCGACTAAGATTGAAAAGCCAACGGCCGATGGGACTCAGTATACCTTTCACATTCGGAAAAATGCCAAGTGGAGTAATGGTGATCCCGTGACCGCCGCGGATTTTGAGTATTCTTGGAAACGGTCGTTGAATCCAAAGAATAATCCGGTTTATACCTATATCTTCAGTGGCATCAAGAATGCGGATGCGATTATTGCCGGAAAGAAGTCGTATCAGACACTGGGAATCAAAGCGACGGGTGAAAAGACGTTGACCATTACGCTGGATCACCCAATGGCTTATTTCAATAAGTTAGTTGCTATGCCAGTGTTCATGCCACAAGATAAGAAATTTGTGGAAAAGATTGGTACTAAGGCTTACGGGACTTCTGCCAAGAATACCGTTTCAAACGGTGCGTTTAAGATTACTGGTTGGACGGGGACGAATTCGAAATACACATTGGTAAAGAACAGTCATTATTGGGATAAGAGCGCCATCAAGCTGGATGAGATTAACTATCAGACGGTGAAGGATGCCAATACCGCACATAATTTGTTTACTAATGGTAAATTAGATGACGCTACGATTTCTGGTGTTACTGCTAAGAGTCTGCAGAAAAATAAGGATCTCAAGCGAGTTCCAAAGGCGTGGACTTATTATCTGCAGCTTAATCAGCGTAAGGGTCAGCCAATGGCTAATCAGAAATTGCGTGAGGCTGTTTCGTTAGTGATCGATAAGCAGCAACTGGTTAGCAAAGTTCTTGCTGATGGGTCAACGCCTGCCAGCAGCTTTGTTAGTCCAGGAACGTCGACGGATCCCACTACTGGCCGTGATTTTAGTAAAGAAACCAGTACGACTTACAAGCCAAACGTGAAGAAGGCTCAGCAGTTATGGGCTGAAGGCTTGAAGGAAACTGGGTCTAACGGTACGGTTAAAATGTCGATTATTGGTGATGACCAAGATGTGACTAAGAACGTAGCGCAATTTGTTCAAAGTCAGATTCAAGAAAATCTTAAAGGTGCCAAGGTCGATATCAATAATTTGCCAGATAAGGGGTTTGCGGATCGTAAAACCAACGGCCAGTTTACCATGAGTCAGTGGTACTGGCTGGCGGACTTCGCGGATCCAATCAACTACCTGGGTATTTTGACGTCAGGTAATACGATGAACCCTGGTCATTACAGTGATAAGACCTATGACACTTTGGTTGATAAGGCCAAAGCGGCACCAACGCAAGCAAGTTATTGGAAGTACTTGCGGCAGGCGGAGGGCCGCTTGCAAGACCAAACGGGAATTATCCCACTATATTATGTAAAAGAATCACACTTAGTGAATCCAAAACTGAGCGGCGTGGAGTATCATGTTGCGGGGTTTGCGGATTATACGAGAAGTGAAAAATAGAGTGTGAACCAAGGCGTTAAGAGACCGAAACAGAACAGCACCCCACCATAAATCCCGAACTTGGATTTGTGGTGGGGTGCTGTTCTGTGCAGGTCTCTGCCTTGGTGAACACGTTTAGTCTAGATAAAAGTAAAGCACCATAAATCCCGAACTTGGATTTGTGGTGGGACTTTGTTCTGTGCAGGTCTCTGCCTTGGCGAACACGTTTAGTCTAGGTAAAATTAAAGGAATTTCAGAACTCACCCAACAACTTCTCCAGCATCGGATTTTGATTGACCTGATTATAAAGCGCCACGATATGATAACTTTGAGAAAGCACACTGCTGATTGGCAAATACTGAATCTGACCATCCATACTGGTACGGTGGTGATTAATCAGACCACCAGGATAAAAGGCGAATGCTTGATTGAGTGCCACTAAAATATCCATTTGTTCGGTACTTGTGACGCGGTGAATACGGCTATAATCGTCTAAAAAGGGCATACTAGCCATAAAACTTTCCAATAAGAAAGTCGATGTTTCGGGACTGTAATAGAGGATGGGTAGCGTAGAGAGGTCCTGTGCAGTTAAGGTAGAATGCTGACTTAACGGGTTGAGCGTGCTGACCCCCATAACCATTTCATCCGTAAAAATAGTCCGAACGGTGAGGTTAGATTGAGGTGAAACGGCAGGCTGACCGTAACTAATGGATAGTGCTAAATCTAGGCTGCCAGTTGTCACGCTTTCGGTCAGATGTTCGTTACTGCCTTCGCGAATGGTAAGGGAGAGATTGGGGTTCACTTTGAGTAGCGAATAAAGTGCGTTTTGTAATAATTTTTTTTCAAATACAGAGAAGTATCCTACGCGCAACATCTGGTCTGATGAGATTGAACGATGTAAATCGTTTAGGGCGGTCGTATAGTTATTCACAATATCTTGTGCTGAGGAAACGAAACGATGACCTTCAGATGTCAAGGTAACTTTGTTTTTTCCACGATGAAATAATGTTACGTTGAGTTCGTCTTCTAACTGCTTCATTTGTTTAGAAACGGCTCGCTGAGTAATGAAGGCTTCGTCTGCAACCTGTTTAAAACTACCGTACTGGGCAACCTTTAAAAAAGTTTTTAATCTGTTTAGATCCATAAGTTGTCTCCTTTTACTCATACTATTAGTTCGCCTGAAGAACTAAATGGCTGTTTTCGATAACATATCCTACCACTATAATAACCTCATCGAAGCTTTATTCGAGGGCATAAGAGTTTTTTTTAGAGATTCATGCTCAATAATAAACATAACGTGTGGAGGGATATTTAATGTCAATCAGTCAGAATGATCATTATGATGTCGTCGTTGTTGGTACGGGTGCTGCGGGAACTTCAGCCGCTTTGGAAGCTGCTCAAAATGGTGCCAAGGTGCTTTTATTAGAGAAGGGCCGGCATACCGGTGGTAGCAGTAACTACACTGAAGGTTTGTTTGCCGTTGACTCTTATCTTCAAAAGGAGCAGGGCATCAAAGTTTCAGGTACGGATGTCCTTAAAGAAGAAGTCGAGTATTCGAAGTTTAAAGCTGATTCACGGATTTGGCGTAAATACATTGATAACAGTGCCGATACGGTTCGGTGGTTGAAAGAACAAGGCGTTGAGTACGAAGGCGTTCAAGCAATGGGTGCGGGTGAAGCAACTTGGCATATTTATAAAGGCATGGGTCAGTCAGTATTACATGATGCATTGTTACCAAAAGCTGAGAAGAACGGCGTTGAAATCTTAACGTTAACCACTGCAACGCAACTGCATACTGACGATGATGGTGCAATTTGTGGGATTACCATCCAATCAGTGGAAACTAAGGAAACTCAAGACATCTCAACGAATGCAGTCATTTTAGCGACAGGTGGTTATTTGAACAATGCAAAAATGATGGCGGATTTGACACCTTATGACACGTCACGTCTGATTCCAGTTAGTTCTGGCAAGGGAACCGGCGACGGCCTACGCTTGGGCTGGCAAACGGGTGCTAAGCAGTATGGTACTGGTATGGCCATGTTATTCGGCGGCTATTTAAAGGATCCCGATGAACCGTCATTTAAGATGATGCCTTCACAAATGAACGCGGCAGCCGGCCAACAGCCACTGCTTTGGGTCAATGAGAAGGGTGAACGGTTTGTGGACGAATCTGTCGTTTACAACTTCTCGTATGCCGGTAACGCGATGTATACCCAAAATCAAGTTTACAGTGTGCTTGACCAAGGTGTCATTGACCGCATGATTAAAGACGGTAACTTCATGGGATTGGGCGTTTACGTCAAGCGCGGTGAAAAGATGACTAAGCTCCAGGATGAACTGGATGCTGCGGTTGAAGCAAAGAAACCATTCATCTTCAAAGCGGATACCATTGAAGAATTAGCCGAAAAAATGGATGTGCCAGTTGAAACTTTCACTAATACTGTTAACACGTATAACAGTTATTGTGAAACTGGTGCCGATCAGCAATTTGGCAAGGACAGTGACTATTTAGTGAGTGTTGATCACGGGCCATATTATGGTTTCAAGTTAAACATTGGCGCCTTTTGTACCATGGGTGGTATGCAAGTCACAACGCAAAACGAAGTGATGAACGAAGATGGTGAAGCAATTAAAGGCCTCTATGCAGCGGGTAATGATGCTGCTGGTTTGACCGGTGATACGTACGGTCCAAATATGCCTGGTACCTGTGTAGGGTACGCCTTCTACTCGGGGAGAAATGCTGGGAAACACGCAGCAGAGAGTGTGAACCAAGGCGTTTAGAGACCGGAGTACAACAAAGTCCCACCATAAATCCCGAACTTGGATTTGTGGTGGGACTTTGTTGTATGCAGGTCTCTGCCTTGGTGAACACGTTTAGTCTAGATAAAAGCAAAGCACCAAATCCCGAACTTGGATTTAGGGTGGGGGCTTCTTCTATGTAGGTCTCTGCCTTGGTGAACACGTTTAGTCTAGATAGAAGCAAAGCACCAAATCCCGAACTTGGATTTAAGGTGGGGGCTTCTTCTATGCAGGTCTCTGTCTTGGTGAACACGTTTAGTCTAGATAAAAGCAAAGCACCAAATCCCGAACTTGGATTTAAGGTGGGGGCTTCTTCTATGCAGGTCTCTGCCTTGGCGAACACGTTTAGTCTAGATAACAGTTATGTCACTTGATTGAATGAACGATTTCCGGAATAAACCAAGTCAGCCAAGTGCCCACAGCCAAAAGTATCCACCAGTATTTCGTTGCGAACTCCCAAAAATTCATGTGGTGTTCTGGTGCGATGACTGTTGGTTCAGGAGCTTCGGTGCCTTTAACCAAACTGTCTAAACTAATTTGAAACAGATCACTCATTTGTACAAGTCGTTCAACATCCGGATAGGCTGTTCCTAGTTCCTATTTTGAGATCGCCTGGCGACTGATATTTAGCGTATCTGCTAAAGTTTCTTGTGTCCAGTTGTGATTTTCCCGTTCTTCTTTAATACGTTGTCCGAGTAACATCTTAGTCATCTCCTAAACAGTTCGTCTTGATTACTTATATTATTAAACATGACGACTGAAAACACACGCATTTTAATGATGCTTTTTGCGCAACTCAAGGATGCGTCATGAAACGCTGATGTAGCAGGATTTCCAGCGAATGCAACCACGGACAGTTGCGTGATTTGTTAGTTTAAGTTAGGCGTTTTCATGTGAAAAGAAGGTTTACTTTGCCCTTAAACTTATCTAAGATAATACTCAGAAACTTTTAATTGTAGGAAGAAGGTCAATGAATGTGACCGATAAACATAAGGGTCTCGCTTTTGTCATCACCGGCACCACGTTATGGGGAATGTCAGGTGTTGGCGCACAATACTTATTTTCCCATCAGGCTGTTGAGCCAGGCTGGCTAGTAGGCGTCAGGTTAGCCATCGCGGGTATTTTACTGGTGGTTTGGGGCGCCGTCAGTAACTTTCAGGAACTGATTTCGATTTGGCGAAATCGATACGATGCGATAATGCTGGTGATATTCGCCATTTGTGGCATGATTCCGTCGCAGTTTTCTTATTTTATGGCAGTTAAATATGGGAACGCGCCAACAGCCACGATCCTGCAGTTCCTTGGACCAATTTTCATCATTGTTTATCTAGCGTTACGGCATTGGCGGCTACCACGACGGATCGATGTGATTTCCATGCTGATTGCGCTACTTGGCACTTATTTATTGGTTACCAAGGGTCGCTTAGATAGTCTTGAACTAGCGCCAGCTGCAGTATTTTGGGGTGTCATGGCTGGGGTGGGGCAGGCGCTGTATACGCTGATTCCCATTCGGCTGCTGAAAAAGTATGACGCCAAAATCGTTACTGGCTGGGCCATGTTCATTGGCGGTTTGGTCTTCATGCCGCATATTATCACAACACCGATTCCTAAACTAAGTATGTTGGAGTGGTCAGCAGTGTTGTTTGTGGCTACTTTTGGGACCATGTTTGCCTACTTGTTCTATTTGACGAGTTTGAATTACATTTTACCGGCAACTACGGGCATGCTCAGCTCCTTTGAACCTTTAACAGCCACGTTCTTGTCCATTATCGTTTTACATACCGCTTTTGGTTTACCGGAAATGCTGGGTGGCGCCCTGATTTTAGCCACTGCGTTTTTGCAAGGATTAGCTGTTAATAAACCAACACGGATCATCAAAAAAGCGTCTCACCAATAAGGTGAGGCGCTTTTTTCGGTTTATTCCACGGTTACCGTCCAGCTGGCGCTTGAACAGCTTCAGTCGTTTCGGCCGGCACCGTTTGTTTTTTTGACATTAATAGATTTAAAATGATCGCACTAATGGCAGCAATCGTAATTGGTGACCCTAGCAGATATTGCAGCAATTGTGGTGCTTCGCTGACAACTTTGGCGGGTAATAAGACCATCGCCATCGTTAAAACAATTGGTACACCAATGACGTAGATGGCACTTTCGCCAGTCTTCAAGTAACGCACAACGTTCAGTCCGTTTAACATGATGATGACACAGATGATGGAATAAACACCACCAATGACGGGTGCAGGAACGGCAGCGAAGAAGGCTGACAATTTACCGCAGAAGCCAAGGATGATAAACCAGAAACCAGCGGAAACGAAGACCCGTTTGCTGGCAACACCAGTAACGGAGATAACGCCGGCATTAGTTGAATAGCCAGTCATCGGGGTGGCACCTAGCAGAGCTGATAGCAAACAGCTGATACCTTCGCCAATGATCCCCATGTTCCACTGTTTCTTAGTAATCTTTTGACCTGTAACGGCGCTCATGGCAAACCAAGTGCCTGTTGTTTCAGTCGTTAACACTAAGTAGATGACCACAAACGTTAAAATAGCTGGAAGTGAAAAATGCAGTCCGTAGTGTAATGACGTGAACTGGGGCAGGCTGAACCATGATGCAGCTTTAACGGATGACCAGTCGAAGACGCCCATGGCGGTAGCAACTACCGAGCCAACGATCAAAGCAATAATGATTGAGCTGACTTTGAGGGCCTTTCTTAACTGTGGTACCCGCGAACTTAAAATAATGGCAATTAACATGGTAATAGCAGTAGAACCAGCAATGATCATATTAGTGTTAATGTTGCCGGCTGCTTTAAAGATATTATCGTTCAAAGCGCCTGGTAGTAGTGATAAGCCCACACAAGTGATAATGGTTCCGCCAACAATGGCTGGGACTAACTTGGAGATGACTTTCTGAAAGACGCCGGTAACGCCTAACGCCATGAGTAAAAATGACCCCACAACTAACGATCCTAAAACGGTTGCCATCCCGCCGTGTGCGCCACCGTTAGCTAAGTAAATCCCAGCAACGGCACCCACGGGAACGAAAGATGGACCTTGAGACACGGGCAACTTTAGAAAGAACTTCGTCTGTAAAATTGTCCCGATACCGCAGGCGATGAAGGCAGCTTGTAAAAAACCGCTCTTTTGCGCGACAGACATCGATAGTAAACCGGCCATGATAATTGGTGCGACGTACACGTCCATTGCAAGCACGTGTTGCAAGCCTAAGAAACCCGCTTGCGTGTAAGGCACCTTATCGTCTGGTCCGTACAATAAGCCATTTTGATTGCGATCCATAATATTAGTTATTCTCCCTTTGAATTGACTTGAGTTCCTTGAACATCATCAACCGTCTGCTTAGTCGTTTGATATATCTGTTATGTCAAGATTGGCAACACTGTCAGGTGGAATAGAGGGTGGGCAGTGAAACCAGGTATAAGGCGGCTAAGTAGCC
This sequence comes from Secundilactobacillus sp. MJ173, assembly GCF_059704265.1. Lineage (NCBI taxonomy): Bacteria > Bacillati > Bacillota > Bacilli > Lactobacillales > Lactobacillaceae > Secundilactobacillus > Secundilactobacillus sp. MJ173. The sequence continues at coordinate 6,428 of NZ_BAAKGN010000038.1, read as the reverse complement.
AAGTATGATTTTCCTCCTTGGCTTCTAGGCGTGGTTATGAGCCATACCTAGTGAATATTCCGCTAAGTTTGCGACAAATGTAACCACCTCACTTTACTATTTAGTTTTATGAAAGGGTTGAAAAGAACGAATGTTGACTATTAAACATTATGCATTATTCGCTTCAATACCTTGTGAGCTATTATAGGCACAATTTATCGGGGTTTCAATGGAATTTCACGAACATTTTAAACTTTAATCTTTGGACTGAGAATATTCATTAAAAAATTTTTTTTGTTAGCGGTTTCGTTACTGCTAGTAAGGTTTAGAGGCCTTTTGCATAAAAATGATAAATAGTCGGTGCTTGAATAATTAACCATGTCAGGTTACAATACATGCTAATTAGAATTTAATAATCTAATGATATTTTAATGCATAGGAGGATCGCGCATGGACAAGACATCGACACGAACAGAAAAACAAATTGCTGCTAATATCTTAAAAGGGTCTCTAGGTAACATGATTGAATGGTTCGATTGGTACGTTTACGCTTCTTTCGCAATTTACTTTTCAGCTGCTTTTTTCCCGGCCGAAAATAAAACGGCAGAACTGTTATCAACTGCTGCAGTTTTCGCCGTTGGGTTCCTGATGCGGCCACTGGGGTCATTTGTGATGGGTCGTTTTGCGGATCGAAAAGGGCGCCGAGCAGCGCTGACACTATCCGTAACGATCATGGCGACAGGTTCTTTGATTATCGCTATTACACCAACGTTTAAATCAATTGGTGTTTGGTCACCGATTATTTTGGTCGCTACCCGGATGTTCCAAGGCTTGTCACTTGGTGGCGAGTACGGGACTTCAGCCACTTATTTATCAGAAATGGCATCGCCAAAACGTCGTGGTTTTTATTCCTCATTCCAGTACGTCACATTAATTTCAGGTCAATTATTCGCATTGCTGGTTCAAATTGTGTTGCAAAACGTTTTGACTAACGCACAGTTATTTGCTTTTGGCTGGCGGATCCCGTTCGTAATCGGTGCCTTTGGAGCCGTAGGTGTTCTGTGGCTGCGACTTTCCATGGAAGAATCCGATCAGTTTGAAGCTAGAAACAAAAACAGTAAGAAAGCTGGTACTTTAACGCTTTTGGCTAAGTATCCCAAGCAATTCTTCACGGTTGTTGGGTTAACTTTTGGTGGGACGATTGCCTTTTACGCTTACACTACGTATCTGCAAAAGTTCATGATCAACACCACTGGACTCAATACTCGCGTAGTTTCAGTGATCAACTTCTTTGCATTATTGATCATGTTGATCCTGCAACCCATCTTTGGTCATTTGTCAGATAAAATTGGGCGTAAGCCATTACTGTTATGGTTTGGAATTGGCGGCACAGTGTTTACTGTACCAATCTTCAGTTTGTTAGCGCACGTTCATTCGCCATGGGCAGCCTTTTTCTTGATGCTGGCTGGGGTAGTCATCGTTTCTGGTTATACTTCAATCAACGCCATCGTTAAGGCAGAACTGTTTCCAACTGAAATTCGGGCGTTGGGCGTTGGCTTCCCATATGGGCTGACCGTTGCCCTCTTTGGTGGAACCGTTGAATACGTTGCCCTCTGGTTACGTTCTGTTAACATGGAATCGATGTTTTTCTGGTACGTTGCACTGGCATCTCTGGTTTCGTTGGTAGTTTACTGGCACATGCTGGAAACATCTACGGCATCAGAAATTAACGTGGACAGTGTACCAGCTGCACCTGCTAATCCAGCGGTTAAGAATGGTGAGGCGGTTCAGTAGGACCAGTAATTAATTAAATGGAACGTTGGGTTCATGGATTTTCTATAGCCGAATCGTGTTCAGCAACACTGACTCCGGCCATACAAACAATAAAAAACGGGTATTCCCAAGTGCAGGAATACCCGTTTTTTATTGTTTGTATTCTGGAGTCAACCCGTGTTGCTTCACACACTAACAAAAAAGTCCCACGAATAGATTTCGTGGGACCCTCTCTTAAGTATCAGCTATTTAACTGAAGTCTCCGTAGCTGATGCTTTAAGACTTATTCCGTAACTCAAAGCATCACCCCCTTTTTTGATTGAGGCTATAATACAATGATATTGATTGAATGTCAACTACTTAATTTGCGGTAATGGTAGCGCTTATTTAAACCCTTAATTAGTCGAATTCTTCGTACTCATTTGGATCCTGATTTGTGGTTCTGCCATCTGGTTTATTTAGCGAATTAATGGCCTGCACCTCATCATCAGTCAGCTTAAAGTCGAAAATATCGAGGTTTTGGCGCTGATGAACCAAACTGCTGGACTTAGGAATTGGCACGATTCCCCGTTGCGTGTGCCAGCGGAGGATAATTTGACCCGCATTTTTATTGTACTTCTTGGCTAATTGTAGAATCACGGGTTCCTTTAGTGAGTTGCTGCCGCGACCCAATGGACTCCACGCTTCAGTAGCGATGCCCCGGTCTTTGTCAGCTTGGACGTTGGCTTCGTTGATCCAGTAAGGGTGAATTTCAATCTGGTTAACAGCAGGGGTGACACCAGTTTCATCAATCAAACGATCCAGATGCTCTGGCATGAAGTTAGAAACACCGATGGTATGGATCAACCCAAGTTTTTGCGCTGTGATCATGGCCCGCCAAGCTTCCACGTAATGATCACGCTTCGGTAGCGGCCAGTGAATCAAGAATAAGTCAAAATAATCTAATCCCATTCGGGCTAACGACTCTGTGATAGCGTCTAAGGCATCATCATAGTGGTGATATTTACCTGGTAATTTTGAAGCCACGAAGAACTGGCTGCGCGGAATACCACTTTGCCGAATCGCTTTACCCACGATACCTTCATTATCATAATTAGTCGCACTATCAAGTGACCGGTAGCCGTCGTGAATCGCTGACAGAATCTGGTCAACACCTTGAGCACCGCGAATCTGGTACGTTCCTAGCCCTAGCATGGGTAGTTGGTGACCATCATTTAGTAAAACGTTTGGAATTGTCATCGCTGTTCCTCCTCATATATTTATTAGTTTAATTATAGCGGTTAGAGCTGACTATAAGTCAACTAAGATGATGTTTCAAAATTAACTTTTTGATTGACCCATTAGTCATTGACTTGTTGGTCAATAGAGAATATACTCTGGGTGAAATCTTGAATTGGTCGAAATTAGCGTGATTAATAAGGAGGGGACAGCGATGTCACAGACAGTCGTGAGCATTAATCATTTACAGAAATCGTTTGGTAAATTTCAGGCGTTAAAGGACATTACCTTTGACGTTAATCCAGGCGAAGTCTTTGGTTTTATTGGGCCAAATGGGGCTGGTAAATCTACCACTATTCGGGTGCTACTGGGCATCCTAAAAGCCAGTGGCGGTCAGGCAACGATTTTTAACGAGGATGTATGGCAGCAGGCCGTCGCCATTCATAATCGAATCGCCTATGTACCGGGGGATGTGTATCTGTGGCCTAACTTAACTGGTGGTGAGATGATCGATTTTCTCTTAAAGTTGAATCATCAAAAACATACTGCGAAGACGGATGAACTGATCAAAGAATTTGAATTGGCACCGAAGAAGAAATCACGTACCTACTCCAAAGGTAACCGGCAGAAGGTGGCGTTGATTGCGGCGTTATCTACGGATGCTGACTTATACATTTTTGATGAACCCACTAGTGGATTAGATCCTTTAATGGAGGAAGTCTTTCAAAAACAGGTGTTAGCTTTAAAACATCAGGGTAAGAGCGTGCTGCTTTCGAGCCACATCTTGTCCGAGGTTGAGCGGATGTGTGACCGGATCGGAATTATTCGAGCTGGTGAAATTGTGGAAACTGGTACTTTGGATCAAATGCGTCAGCTGACCCGGACGCAAGTGGTTGTTCAAACTAAGCAAGCACTGGCAGGTATCGAGACGTTAGCGGACGTGCACGCCTTCAAAGCGGATGAACAGATTGCCAATAAGGCCGTTTTTGCCGTTGATACGGCGCAAATTGGTGCAGTAATGGCGGAGCTAGTTAAGCGTGGCATTGTTACGTTGCAAACCACACCGCCAACCTTGGAAGATTTGTTTATCCGCTATTACAACACTGAGGGGACTGAGGAGCATGAAAAGTAATCAGACGGCTCAAACCGAGTATCTGACACGGATGTATCTTAGGCATGATCGGTTCGCCATTATGGTTTGGCTCTTAGGTATCGTGGCAATGGTTGGTTCCGGAGCCAGCAAAATTATTGGCTTGAGCGGTAATGATAAGCAGGTCGCTTCATTGGCAACCGCGTTGGATACACCGTCTATGGCGGCTTTATTCGGTCCTTTTACCGTGGTAAAGCCCTATACGACGGCGGCTATTTTTGCGGCTTCCATGATGGTGTTTACTGGATTATTAATGGCCATCATGAACATCTTCTTTGCCGTGCGAAATACGCGGACGCAAGAGGACAACGGGGTGTTAGAAATGGTTCGTGCTCACAGTGTTGGCCGGCAAAGCCCGCTATTGGCAACAATTTATGAACTATTGATCATCAATGTGGCAGCTGGCTTACTCTCGGCAGTGACTCTGCAAGCCATCAATATGGATGGTGCTGATGCTGCGGGAAACTGGTTATTTGGCATTGGCATTGCTGCTTTGGGAATGATGTTCGGTAGTTTTACGCTATTTTGCGCCCAGTTGGCTAGTAATTCTCGAGGTGCCACGACCATGAGTTATGGTTTGCTTGGTCTGTTGTACCTTTTGAGAGCGATGACGGATGTTCAAAATGTAAAATACACCTGGTGGACAGTTTTCGGCTGGGTGGAAAAGGTTGATCCGTACGGTGAAAATCGCGTATCACCAGTGCTATATATGCTGGGCCTAGCCGTTGTGGTCTTGGCTATCACGTTGGTTATAAGTTCAGAGCGGGATTTGGGTTCCGGCCTATTGCCTGATCGACCGGGTCGCAGTCACGCTAGCGCATTATTGGCTGGTCCGGTGACGCTGGTTTTTCGGCTAGAACGAACCAGTATGCTGGCGTGGTTTGTTGGCCTTGCTGTGTACGGCGTCAGCATGGGCACCTTGTTCGATACTATTGGCGACATGATGACAAATAGTCCCATGATTGCCAAAATACTGGGACCTGATGCAGCGACAGCAGTAGGTCGGACTACAACCCTGCAGTTTGCAGCTATGATGAGCGTGATGATGGCCATTGGTGCCAGTGTGCCAGCGATTGAGACCATGCTGCGACTTAACGGTGATGAACGGAAAGGCTGGTTGGAATCAATTCATGCCCGCAGTGTTTCTCGGTCTCATTTATTCAGTGCCTATACCTTAGTGGGACTAGTGACTGGCTTGTTGACGCTGTTCGCCGGCACGTTTGGCATGGCACTGGGTGGTCAGGGAGCGAAGCATGCATTTGCCATAAGCCGGCTAATGCGCTCGTTTTGGGCTTTCGCGCCAGCAGTGCTGGTGGTGATCGGTATTGTTGCTGTGCTGATAGGCGTACTGCCAAGGTATCAGCAAATCGCCTGGGTTATCCCAGTCTACGCGGTATTGTCGATTTACCTTGGTGGGTTACTGGATTTCCCAGAATGGACAAAGCAGTTAACACCCTTTGGCTGGATCAATAAAGTACCGCTGAAGCCGGTTCAGTGGGATCAAGCGGGTTGGCTGGTTCTTCTGAGCATCATGTTAATATTAGTGGGTTACGGGTTATATCAACGGCGTGATTTAGTTGAAAATTAGAGGGGGAATAGATGCATGGTTGAAATGAATCCCGACATTCCAAAGGATCCGAAAAAAGTTGAGCGAATCCTAGTTAGCGCGACAAAAATTTTTGCTAAGAATGGTTATCTGCAGGCTAAAACGGCTGATATTGCGAAGACTGCTGAGGTCTCAAAGGGAATTGTCTTCCGCTACTTTGGTGACAAAGGGCACCTCTATTTGGCCACCGTAACGGATGTGATTAAACGGCTGACGGACCAGGCAGACTTTAGTGTTTGGACGGATGCTAAGGACCTTGGTGATATGATTGAGCGGGCTGTTCGCTATAAGATTGAACTGCAACTGGAATACCCCGATGAATTTCGATTGTCGGTACAATCATTTGGTGAAATGAACGTGCTGCCAGCAGAAATTCAACCGGCAATACGTGCTCTGTGGCAACAACAAACCGCCACGTCACTGACAACTTTAGAGGAACCGGTGCTGGACCGTATGAAGTTACGACCAGGAGTCGATAAAACCATCTTGAAAAAGTTATTGAGTGCTATCGGAACCACAGTTTTTTCGGATGCTGAAGCGTTTATGAGACAGCATCCAGACGCGAAGATTGAGGACTTCGAACCGATTATCAAGCAGATTCAAGCGGAGTATGAGATTTTGGAGTATGGATTTGCGGCCAAATAAAACAAGAGTGTGGCACAACTCGGTAGATTCCAGAATTTAACGCAAAAAAGAGTATTC